>NZ_JBFAZH010000081.1:0-13091 GCF_040681735.1 Actinoplanes sp. NPDC051633
ATTCACCGGTCATCAGGCGACCTGCCGGAGGAGCGGAGCGACGACCAGCCGGCTCAGGTCAGATGACTGCTCGCAGCCGGCGCACCTCTCCGGTCGGGGTCGATTCGGGCTCGGTCTGAGCGCCGAACCAGGCCTCCAGCCGCTCGTACGGCAGCGGCCGGCTGAAGAGGTAGCCCTGACCGATCTCGCAGCCCATCTCCTCGAGCAGGTCGAGGGTGAGCTCGCTCTCCACGCCCTCGGCCACCACGGTGAGCCGGAACTCCCGCGCCAGGCTGATCACCGCCCGGACGATGGCCAGGTCGCCGGAGTCGGTCGCCATGCCCTGCACGAAGCTGTCGTCGATCTTCACCTCGTGCACCGGCAGCTGCCGCAGATAGGACAGCGACGACGCGCCCGTGCCGAAGTCGTCGACGCTCAGCCGCACGCCGAGGTCGCGCAGCTGATAGAGCACCGGCAGGGTGCGCTCGATGTCACCGAGCATGCCGGGCTCGGAGATCTCGAAGGTCACCTGTTCGGGCGCCACCCGGTGTTGCTTGAGCAGCCCGTGCACCGTGTTCGGGAAGCGCGGGTCGAGCAGCGTACGAGCCGACAGGTTGACCGCGATGGCCAGCGGCCGATCCGCGTCCGCCCACTCGCGGCAGCGGCGCAGCCCCTCGGTGAGCACCACCTCGGTGAGCCGCGACAGCTGACCGGTGTGCTCGGCCACCGCGATGAAGTCCTCCGGCGCCACCTCGCCGTGCGCCTGGTGGTTCCACCGCGCCAGGCACTCGACGCCGACCAGGTGCCGGTCGCCGATCGTCACCTTGGGCTGGAAGTAGACCTCGAGCTCGCCGTTCTCCAGCGCCTTGCGCAGCTCGCCGGCCAGGCCGAGGCGCCGGACCGCGCGCGACTCCAGCGCCGGGTGGAAGAGCTGCACGCCGTACGGCACGACCTTGGCCGCGTTGGCGGCGAGCTCGGCACGGCGCAGCAGCGACTCGGGGTCGTCACCGTGGTCGGGCTGAACCGCCACGCCGACCGCCGTGTCCACGTCGAGGGTGAGCGTGCCCACCATGAGCGGTCCGCGCAGCTGCTCGCGCATCTCGGTGGCAAGTTGGACGGTCGCCTCGGTGCTCTCCGCCCGCAGCGTCACCACGAACTCGTCGCCGCCGATCCGGCCGACCAGCGCGCCCGGCCCGGCGATGCCCTTGAGCCGCTTGGCGACCTCGGCGAGCAGCTTGTCGCCGGCCGCGTGGCCCATCGACTCGTTGACGTCGCGCAGACCGTCCACATCGAAGGCGAGCACCGCGACCACCTCGCCGGGCGCACGCACCTTGACCGATTCGGACAGTGCATCGGTGAGCCGCCGCCGGTTCGGCAGCGAGGTGAGCCGGTCGTGGTACGCGTCGTAGCGGAGCCGGTCGACCAGCCGCGAATTCTCCACCGCCACCGCGGCGTGCGCGGCCACCGTCTCCATCACCTGCACGTCCGCGACCCGGTATGTCTGGCCGCCGAGCCGGTTAGTCACCTCCAGCGTCCCGACCGTGACCTGGCCGGACCGCAGCGGCACGACCATGAGATCCCGGAGCCCCGCCTCGCGCAGCAGTGGCCGCAGGTCATCGGTCTCGGCGAATCGGCTGCCGACCGCCACCGCGTGCTCGGTGGCGATGGCCCGCTCGCGGACCGCGGCCGGGGTGGGCGAGATGTCCAGCAGGCCGGCGTCGTCGACCCGGGCGGTGAGCAGCACCTCGGGGTGGCGGCCCTGGGCGGGCAGCCAGAGCGTCGCGTACTCCGAGCGCATCAGCGCGCGGACCCGGCCGAGCAGCACGTCCTCGAGGCCGCCGTCGGCGCCGTGCTCGCGGACCGCGAGGGTCAACTCGTAGACGTCGGCGAGGGTGCGGTGCTGACGGAAGAACTCGGCGAACGAGCGCAGCACGATGAACAGCGCGGCGATCAGCACGGCCAGCAGGACGGCGGACCACAACGTCGCGTTCAGCGCGATCAGGAAGACGAGGCCGATGACGGTGTTCGCGGCCGCGGTGACCAGCGTCGCGCCCCCGGCGTTCAGCGCCTCCTGCCCGGCATGCCGGCCCTGCAGGATCGCCATCACGCCGGCGAAGGACAGCGGCGAGACGATGGCGGCAGCCATCATCGCCGCGAAGAGGATCAGCCAGGTGCGCGGGCCGACGTCGGGCAGCGGCCGGAACGGGGCGATCACCAGCACCGCGGTCGAGGCGGCGGCGGCCGCCTTGGCCACGTTGAACCAGAGCTTGATCGGCGGCAGCTTCTGATAGAACTGCACCGCCACCATGGCCAGCCCGCTGACCAGGATCACCATCACCGGCGGTAGGAAGTACAGCGAGATCACCATGGGGATCTCGGTCACCACCACGCTGAAGCCCTGCCGGCGGACGACCACGTTGAACACGCCGATGTTGGCGACGGTCAGGAAGACCAGTGCGACCAGACCGCCCCGCCACTCCTGCCACCAGTCGGGCTGCTTGATCCAGAACCCGATGGCGGTGAGCAGGGCGGCACAGGCGAGAGGGTTGGTGATCAGCCAGGCGTACTGCGGCGACCGCCGCGGCGCTGGACGGCCCGTCATCTCACTCCCTCAGAGATTTGACCTGCCCGGCGCAGGCAAAGCGCTACGCCCAGACCTCAGACCCAGATGAAGTCCTGCTGCGTGAAGGACACCGGGGTGGACTCGGCGGGCCCCCCGGCCGCGTAGGCGGCACTGGCCGCGCTCACTCCGCCGATGGCGGCGGCGAGCACCAGTGCGAGGCCGGCGATACGGCGGCCCAGCTTCCTTGCGAACATCAAGTTCTCCTCGAACGAAGGTGTGACCGTTGGGGGTGTGATGATGGTGCCACACCCCCTGTCCGTCGGGCAGCGTCCCAGGCCGGGACGGGGCCGCACCGACGGAAATCGTGGCTGAACGGTTGAGTCCAGTGCGGAACTCAGACCCGCAAAATTGACTGGTTTGCGCCCGGTTTAGAGGCAGATGCGAGTCGGATTCGGTACCACTCCGTCAGGGTATCTTGACGTCAAGCTGGCTTGACGAGAGGCTGCTCTCATGGAGTCTCCCGACGAACTGGAACGCCGTCATACGCTCTCCACGGCCACAACGCGCTACGACGATCTGAGGATGCGGGAGGCTCTCGCCGCGATGGACGCCGAGGGCGTCGCACCGCCGCTCAGCCGCGAGGAGTCGCTCGAGCTGCTGGCGCTCAGCGAGGTGGTCATCCGCAAGGCCGGCTACGGCCGCCAGGCGATGGTCCGCACGGCGCGGGCGGCCGGAGCGTCCTGGACCCAGATCGGCGCCGCGCTGGGCAGCAGCAAGCAGGCCGCCTGGGAGGCGCACAACCGCTGGATCGAGGACCAGGCCCGCCAGCACGAGGAGACCGGATACACCGGCCTGGACCCCGACTCGGCCTCCTCCGCGCGCGGCCTGGCCGGTCAGCCCGACTGAGCCGGCCGGTCCGTGTGGCTGTAGGCCGACCAGGAGCCCGGGTAGAGCCGGCCCACGCGCAGTCCGGCCAGTTCCATGGCGAGCAGGTTGTGGCAGGCGGTGACGCCCGAGCCGCAGTAGGAGACGACGTCGCTCGCGTCGGTCACACCGGCGGCGGCGAAGCGCTCCCGCAGCTCCGCCCTGCCCTTGAAGCGACCGCTCTCGTCGACGTTCTCCCTCGTCGGGACGCTGCGGGCCCCGGGAATGTGGCCGGCTCGCGGGTCGATCGGCTCGACTTCGCCGCGGAACCGCTCGGCCTGGCGGGCGTCCAGCACGACGAACTCGCCGCCGTCGGCGTCGTCGATGGTGGCCAGCCGCTCCGCGGGCCACGGCCGCGGAGTGAACTGCGCCGGCGGGCGCCGTGCCGGGTCCTTCTCCAACTCCCCCGGGTACGCGGACAGCCCGCCGTCGAGCAGCGCCGCCGCGTGGCCGGTGGCCCGGAGCATCCAGACCAGTCTGGCCGCCATCACGCCACCACTGTCGTCGTACGCGATGACCAGGTCCTCATCCGAGATGCCGAGCGTGGCCATGTGCGCCGCGAACAGCTCCGGATCGGGCAGCGGGTGACGGCCCTCGGTCGGCGGGGCGCCGTGCCGGGCCAGGTCGTGGTCGACGTCGACGAAGACGGCGCCCGGGATGTGCCCGCCCGCGTAGGCGTCGCGGCCCAGCCGGCCGTCGAGGTAGTAGCGGACGTCGGCGAAGACCGCCCCGTCCGGCACGTCCGCCAGATCGACGACCGGATCGATCACTTCGGCACCTCATCCTTCTTGCGGGGCCTGTACTTGATCACCGCGAAGCCCGCCAGGAGCACCGCCATGACCGCGGTGACCATGCCGGTCCGATCGCCCGGGAGCCTGGTGCCCGCCACCAGCAGGATCAGGCCCAGGCCGAAGAGCAGGTGGTAGAAGCCCGCGTCACGGGTGGTGCGGAAGGAACGGCCGACGGCGGCCGGAGCCTTGCCGGTGACCAGCACCTTCACGCCGAGCACAGCCAGGGCCAGGCCGATCGCGCCACCGATTACGAGAGTCCACGTACCCGTCATGTCTTGATTTTGCGGCTTCTGCCGCCCGGCTCACCGGTAGTTCGTGAACTGGAGGGCGACGCCGAAGTCCTCCTGCTTGAGCAGGGCGATCACGGCCTGCAGGTCGTCGCGCTTCTTGCCGGTGACCCGCAGCTGGTCGCCCTGGATCTGCGCCTGCACGCCCTTGGGGCCCTCGTCGCGGATCTTCTTGCTGATCACCTTGGCCTTGTCTGCCTCGATGCCCTCGACGACCTTGCAGTCGATCTTGTAGGTCTTGCCGGACTGCCGCGGCTCGCCGGCTTCCAGCGACTTGAGCGAGATGTTGCGCTTGACCAGCTTTTCCTTGAAGACGTCGAGGGCTGCGTTGACCCGCTCCTCGGTCTCGGAGGTGATGGTGACGCCCTCCTCGCCCGACTTGGCGAGCGTGGTGCCGGTGCCCCGGAAGTCGAAGCGGGTCCCGAGCTCCTTCTCCGCCTGATGGAAGGCGTTGTCGACCTCCTGCCGGTCGACCTTGCTCACGATGTCGAAGGACGGGTTGGCTGCCATGATCAAACTCCGTGTCTCGATGTGCGCGCGGCTCTGCGACATGCCGACCGTACCCGGTTGCGGAGGGTCTTCAGCAGACGGTTATTCTGTTCTCCGCTGCCATCGCAGGGGCTCGTCCCGGCGGTGGCTGTGCCACGAGGCGGGTTGCCCGAGCGGCCAATGGGAGCGGACTGTAAATCCGTCGCGAAAGCTTCAGAGGTTCGAATCCTCTACCCGCCACAAGCGTCGGGGGCCTCTGTCCGCGGAAAGCGCGGACCGGGGCCGCTCGTCATTCTGCTCCGGGGGCCGAGCCCCCGGACGCCCCGCGATCTAGTGGTTGCGCCCGCGTCCAGCGGTTGCGCCCGCGTCCAGCGGTTGCGCCCGCGTCCAGCGGTTGCGCCCGCGTCCAGCGGTTGCGCCCGCGTCCAGCGGTTGCGCCCGCGTCCAATGGTTGCGGCCGCGTCGCTGGGCCATCGCGTCCAACGATTTGGGCTCGGGCGCCGTGGGGTCGTTGAGGTAGTCCGTCTTGGGCAATGGTCCGCTCCGGCTCGGTCGTCAGCTCGAGAAGAGCGGCAGCAATGCCGCCGCGTTCAAGTACGTGGTCAGGCCCGCAATTCGGTTGTCGCGGATGTCCAGGACGACCAAGCCGAAGTGTCTGCCGTCTCTGAGCTGCCAGAAGGCCGGGGAGCCGTTTGCCCTTGCCGGGGTCAGGCGGGCGCCCTCGCAGGCATCTGTTGCGAAGGCCGCCGCGATGTCGCCGCTGCCCTGCAGCCACCACACGAACGGCGGCATCGTCATCGTCGCGTCCTCGTGCAGCAGCGCCACCAGGCCCGGCACGTCGTGCGACTCGAAGGCCGCGCAGTAGCGCTCCAGCAACTCCGCCTGCGACGAGTCGAGCGCCTCGCCCGGCACCGCCGGCAATGCCGCCCGCGCCCGCTGCAGCGCGCTCGTCACCGACGCCACCGACGTGTCCAGCAGCTCCGCCACCTCCGACGCCTGCCAGCACAGCACATCCCGCAAGATCAGAACCGCCCGCTGTTTCGGCGGCAGGTGCTGCAGCGCCGCGATGAACGCCAGGCGGATCGACTCCCGCATGACCGCCGAGTCCTCCGGCAGGACCCGCAGGTCCGGGACCGGCTGTACCCAGGCGGAGTCCGGCGCCGGCTCGCCGAGATCCGCGCCCAGTGACGCGGCCGGCGACAGATCGATCGCCAAGGCGCGGCGCTGCGCGCTGCGCAGCATGTCCAGGCAGACATTGGTGGCGATGCGATAGAGCCAGGTACGCAGCGACGCGCGCTGGTCGTCGTACGACGATCGCCATGCCCGGACGAACGTCTCCTGCACCGCGTCCTCGGCCTCGAAGCCCGAGCCGAGCATGCGGTAGCAGTAGCCGGTCAGCTCCACCCGGAAATGCTCGAGGTCCATCCGATCAGTTTCACCCCTCCGCGTCGTAGGTCTGACATGGATGAGATCAGGGCCGCCGTGGCGGCGGAGCGACGAGATCTGGCGGACGTGCTCGGCGGGCTGTCCGAGGAGCAGTGGAATGCGCCCACGCTGTGCGAAGGGTGGCGGGTGCGCGAGGTCGTCGCGCATACGACGATGGCCTACCGGGCTTCCCTGCCGCGGGTGATGTTCGAGCTGCTCAAGGCGCGCGGCGACGTCAACCGGATGGCGGACCGCTGCGCTCGGCGGGATGCGGAGCACATGACCTCCGCCGAGTTGCTGGCCTGTCTGCGGGACAACGTCGAGCATCCGTGGGTCCCGCCCGGCGGCGGGCCCGCCGGCGCGCTGTCGCACGACGTCATCCACGGGCTCGACATCACGGTTGGCCTCGGCCTGCCCCGGCGGGTGCCGGTCGAGCGGGTAAAGATCGTGCTCGACCAGCTGCGGCCGAAGAACGTCGCGTTCTTCGGCACCGACCTCGACGGCGTCGAGTTGCGGGCCACCGATCTCGACTGGAGCTACGGCAGCGGGAAGCCGGTCGACGGGCCGGCGCAGGACCTGCTGCTGGCCGTCTGCGGCCGCCGCCTGCCCGCGGACCGCCTGATCGGGACCGAAGCCGGTCGCTTCACCCGAACAGCATGAAACCGATGCGGCGGACGGAGTCGTTGAGGAACCCCAGCAGCATGGCCGGCGTCGCGAAGAGCAGGCCAAGGAGCCAGGCCCAGTCGACGTCCTGGAGGAGCCACTGTCCGAGACCGACCAGGAGGACCAGGGCCGCCGCCCCCCGGCCCCACGCCCGGCCGACATGGGCCAGCTGGGCCGAGCGTTCGGCGGCGGAGGTCGACACCCGGTCACCGGTCACGGCCCTGAAGCCCCTGAGCACCGCGAAGATCAGAAACCCGAAGGAGAACACGGCCAGCGTGCCGGCCAGGCGCGTCCACCTTGCCTCGAGGGGGGTGTTGATCGCTACAGCGATCATGGCGACGATCAGTCCGACGCCCGCAACCAGTGTCACGGCGAAGACGCGCCGCAGCCGCCGGCCGCCTCCCGGCCGAAGCTCCCGCTCGCCCGGCTGCGGTTCAACGATGCTCACCGATGCAGGGTAGTACTAGGCCATCGCGTGCCGGAGGTCGTCCAGGAGGGCGGTGACCGCGGCCTGGTCGCCCGCCCCGCGGCGGACACCGGCGACGATCCGGCGCGGGACGGCGGGACGCAGCGGGCGGGTGACCACGCGGAAGCGGCTGTCCACCGCGAGCGAGGGCAGCAGCGTCACCGACAGGCCGGCCTCCACGTGCTGCAAGGCGATCATGTAGTTGTTGAACCGGCACACCACCCGCGGTTCGAAGCCCGCCTCGTGGCACAGCCGGGTGGCCAGCTCGGACATGTAGGAACCGGTCAGCTCGAAGGTCCAGCGCTGGTCCGCGCACGTCGCCAGGTCGATCGTGTCGTGCGCGGCCAGCGGATGCGTCTCGGGCAGCACCAGCTCGACCGCGTCGGCGCCGATCGTCACCAGATCGATCGCCGGGTCCAGCTCCGCGCCCGCGAAGTCGGTCGTCGTGACGATCACGTCGACCTCGCCACCACGCAGCGCCCGCATGCTCTCGTGCGGCTCGACCTCCAGGATCACAACCTCGAGATCCGGGTACGCCCGGGACAGCCGCGCCGCCGCCGGAACGGCCAGCGAATGCACCGCGCTCTGAAAGACCGCCAGCGTCACCGAGCCGGCCGGCTCCTCGCCCAGTCCCCGCAGCTCCGCCTCGGCCGCGTCCATCGAGGCGAGGATCTCGCGCGCCCGGCGGGCCAGGATCACCCCGGCCGCGGTCAGCCGGACCCGGCGGCCGGTGCGCTCGATCAGCCGGCTGCGGGTCTCCCGCTCGAGCACGCTGAGCTGCTGCGACACCGCCGACGGGCTGAGGTTGCCGCGGGCCGCGACGGCACGGACGGTCCCGTGCGCCTCCAGCTCGGCCAGCAGGCGCAGCCGCCACGGGTTGAGGGCCATCCCGGCACTGTACGGCGCTGCTTAACAGCCTGAACGGATTTGTCAGATGGACCCGATGCTCCACGTACCCCAGAGTCAATGGTTGTGGAGCATTTGATCCGGTATTCGGGCGCCGGCGGGTTCAGCCCGGAGATGATCGCGCGAGCGCAGGGCAGCTATCTGTGGACCGAGTCCGGGCGAAGGTTGCTGGACTTCACCTCGGGGCAGATGAGCGCGATCCTCGGGCACAGCCATCCGGACGTGGTGGCGACCGTGCAGCGGCAGGTGGCGACGCTCGACCACCTCTTCAGCGGCATGCTCAGCGAGCCGGTGGTCGAGCTGGCGCGGCGGCTGGCCGGATCGCTCCCCGAGCCGCTGACGAAGGTGCTGCTGCTGACCACGGGCGCGGAGTCCAACGAGGCAGCGATCCGGATGGCCAAGCTGGTCACCGGCAAGCACGAGATCGTGTCGTTCGCCCGGTCGTGGCACGGCATGACGCAGGCCGCGGCGAACGCCACCTACAGCGCGGGGCGCAAGGGCTACGGGCCGGCCACGCCGGGCAACTACGCGATCCCGGTGCCGTTCCGGCAGACGGACTGGCAGCGCCGGCTGGACGAAGCGTTCGAGCTGATCGACGCCCAGTCGGTGGGCAGCCTGGCGGCCTGCATCGTGGAGCCGATCCTCAGCTCGGGCGGCGTCATCGACCTGCCGCCGGGCTACCTGGCCGCCCTCAAGGACAAGTGCCGCGAGCGCGGGATGCTGCTGATCCTGGACGAGGCACAGACCGGTCTGTGCCGCACCGGCCAGTGGTACGCCTTCGAACGCGACGGCGTGGTCCCCGACATCCTGACCCTGTCCAAGACGCTGGGCGCCGGCCTCCCCCTGGCCGCGACGATCACCAGCGCCGAGATCGAAGAGACGGCTCACGAGCGGGGCTTCCTCTTCTACACGACCCACGTCTCCGACCCGCTGCCCGCGGCGGTCGGCAACACGGTGCTGGACGTGCTGGAACGCGACAAGCTCGACCACCGCGCCGCGGAGCTCGGCGCCTTCCTGCAGGACGGCTTGCGGTCGCTGGCGGCGAAGCACGACGGGATCACCGACGTCCGGGGCCGCGGCCTGCTGGTGGGCCTGGAGCTGATCTCGGACGAGGTCGGCGCGGCGGTCACCACGCGATGCCTGGAGCTGGGCCTGCACATGAACGTCGTGCAGATCCCGGGCATGGTCGGCGTCTTCCGGATCGCTCCCCCACTGACGGCGACGCGGGACGAGCTGACGGAGGGCCTGACGATCCTCGACGAGGCGCTGGGCTCTGCCAATTATTAGGGCTGGCGTATATTAGCAGCTGCTTGTATTGTGGACGGCGTGAGAGATCTGATTGCTGACCTTGCGAAAACCCACCGCGCCGTCGCCCGCGACAACTCCGACCTCGGGGAGATCGTCCGGGTGACAATGCGCCGCACCTACGCCACCGATCCCGCCGATCTGTGGGAGTGCCTGACCGATCCCGGCCGGATCGCCCGCTGGTTCATGCCGATCAGCGGCGAGCTCAAGGAGGGCGGGGCCTATCAACTCGAGGGCAACGCCGGCGGAGAGATCCTCGAGTGCTCACCGCCGGCGCGCCTGCGCACGACCTTCGGCGGACCGGAGAGCATCCTTCAGCTCACCTTGACCGCCGTGGAGTCGGAGACCGAGCTGACGCTCGACCACACCGTCCCCGTCGCCATGGCCGGCAGCGTGGCCGGGGCGCTCTTCGTCGGGCCCGGGTGGGACGGCGCGTTCCTCGGCCTGGAGCTCCACCTCGCGGACGAGATCGCCGGGGACCCGCGCGAGATGGCCAACTCCCCCGAGGTCATCGCCGTCTCCAAGGCGTCCATCGACCTCTGGACCGACGTGGTCCGGGAGGCCGGCGCGACGCCCGACGAGGTCGAGGGCGGGCGTCAGATGTCGCTGGCGCAGTTCGCGCCGGAGGGCTAGGCCGCCTCGGCTGCGCGGGCGATCAGGTCGTGCAGCTCGATCCTCTCGAACATGTGGGCGTGGAACGCCCGGGCAATCGTCACGCCGTGCGCGGGCCGGTCGGTGACCCGCACCGGGTCGCCGGCCCGCACCGTGCCCGGCGTGACCACCCGCAGATAGGCGCCGGTCCGGTTCTCCCGCGCGAAGCGCTTGACCCAGCGCGGCTCCGCCATCCTGGCCTGGAAGGTCGCGCACGGGATCCGGCCGAAGGTCGGCGACAGCACCAGCTCGGCGCCGATGTGCCACAGCTCGCCGATCACCGCGCCGTTGACGTCCAGCCCGAGCGTGGTCAGGTTCTCGCCGAACATGCCGTCGGGCAGCGGACGCCCCAACTCCCGCTCCCACCAGTCGTAGTCCTCCCGGGCGTACGCGTAGACCGCCTGGTCGTCGCCGCCGTGGTGGGCCACGTCGAAGATCTGGTCGCCGACCAGGCCACTGTGCAGGCCGACCTTCTTCGGGCCGGGCGCGCGCACCTCGACCGGGTGGTCGACCGGGCGCTTGTTGATGCCGGTGATGCCGACGTTCTTGGCCGTGCTGCGCATCGGCACCGCGATGTTGACCGACAGGATCTTCATGAGGCCGCCTTCACTCCGGTCGTGGGCGGTGCCGGCGAGGAGGACGACTCGAACTCCAGCACGGTCCGGTCCTGGACCGGACGGTAGCCCAGTCTCTGGTACAGCGCGTTGCTCGTCGGGTTGGAACGGTCGGTGAAGAGCACCACGTCGGTCGCGCCCTCGTCCAGCGCCGCCCGGGTCACCGCGACCGTGGCCGCGCCGCCGTACCCGCGGCCACGCAGATCGGGCGGAGTGTAGACGGCGATGACCCGGACCATGCCGGCCTCCGGGCGGGTGCGTCCGGCCAGCGCGACCGGCTGCCCGTCGACCTCCCAGAGCAGGAAGCCGCCGTACGCGAGCTTGTCGTCGACCTGGTCCTCGACGTCGCGCCGGACCTCGCCGATGTCGAGGTGGAACGCCTCGAGCCAGCCGATCAGCAGCCGGCGATCGCCCGCGGTGGCGACCCGGGCGGCGCCGGGCGGCCCGGGGCCGGGCGGGGTCAGCTCGTCGAGACGGTAGAGGCGCGTCTGCATGCCGGGCCGGTAGGGCCGATTCCAGGCGGCGGCGAACTCCTCGGCATCGGCGACCAGCCCGTTGACGCCCCCGACCGGGCGGCCCGCGAGCAGCTCCACCAGCGCTGCGACGGCACCGGGCGGCATCGCGGTCAGCAGCACCGGCCACGGCGGGGTCTGCAGGAACGCCGCCCGCACGACGCCGGCGTCCTCGGCCCACCAGCCGAAGATCGGGTCGTCCGGGCCGAAGGCGTGCGGACCGCGCGTACGCAACGTGTCGGCGAGGGTCAGCAGCATGGTGTTCTCGACCGGCCGCGATCTCAGGAAGTCGCCGGCCCGCGCGAGGAACTCGTCGACGTCGCCGGAAGTGTGCCAGCTCATGTGCGTCAGCCTCGTCCGCGGTCGGTGGGAAAGCACGCGATTTTATGCCGTCCAGGCCTTCATCAGGCGGGTCAGCGTGTCCTGGCGGGTGGCCGGGTCGTAGACCGTGCCGGCCACGATCAGCTCGTCGGCGGCGGTGCGCTCGACCAGGGCGTCGAGGCCGTCCACCACCTCCTCGGCGGTGCCGGCGAACTGCGTACCCGGCAACTGCTCCAGGATCTGACGGTCCAGATCGGACACCTCACGGGCGGCGGCGTCGTCGGGCGAGACGATCGGGCCGAGCCGGCCGGTGCGCAGGCTCAGCGCCATGATGCGGCTCGGACCGGCCAGGAAGTGCGCCTCCTCGGAGGTATCGGCGGCGATCACCGAGGCGCTGACCATCGCGTGCGGCTCGGCGCGCCACGGCGACGGCCGGAAGCCCTCCCGGTAGAGGCGCAGCGCCGTGTCCACATCGGAACTCATCGCGAAGTGGTAGGCGTAACAGAACGGCAGCCCGAGCGCCGCGGCCACCTGCGCGCCGTAGGTGCTGGACCCAAGCATCCAGATCTCCGGGTACGAGGTGGGCGCCGGCGTCGCCCGCAGGGACAGATCCGGGGTGTCCGACAGCAGCGCCAGGATCGTCTGGAGGTGCGACGGGAACTGCTCGACGGTCAGGTGCGGGGAGACGCCGCGCAGGGCGGTCGCGGTCGCCTGATCGGTGCCCGGCGCGCGGCCGATGCCGAGATCGATGCGGCCCGGGAACAGGGCCTCGAGCAGCGCGAACTGCTCGGCCACCACGAACGGCATGTGGTTGGGCAGCATCACACCGCCCGAGCCGACCCGGATCCGCGCGGTCTGCGCGGCCACCGCGGCGATCAGCGTGGAGGGCGCGGTGGACGCCACGGCGGGCATGTTGTGGTGCTCGGCGACCCAGAATCTCGCATACCCGAGGTCGTCCGCTGTCCTGGCGATGTCGACGGTGCTCCGCAGGGCGTCGGTGCTCGAGTGCCCCTCGCGGACAGTGGCCAGGTCAAGGACCGACAGTGGTACGCGCGCCATCGTTCGAACGTACACCGGTCTTGATCAGCGGCGACGGCCCCGCCGTGCGGCCTGGACCCCGATGGTCGTCGCGCCCAGCGCGACACCGGGCACCACGAGCCAGATCGGCCAGAAGTAGGTCTCGCCCGTCGTCGCG
>NZ_JBFAZH010000082.1:0-13006 GCF_040681735.1 Actinoplanes sp. NPDC051633
GCCCAGGTTGAACTCGCGGCCGACCACCTCGTGCGCGGCCTGCTGCGCCGCCTTGACCTCCGCGGCGAAGTGCGCCTCGAGCTCCGACAGGTAGTCGGTGTCGGCCGCGATGCCGACGTGCTCCATCTCGCCGAGCACCACCGACAGGGGCTGCTCCACCTCGACCAGCAGGCGCTGCGAGTCGCCCTCGTCGCGGGACAGCTCCTCGGTCAGCGTGTCGGCCAGGTCGAGCGTGGCGCGGGCCCGCAGCATCACGTTCTGCTCCGCCGCGCCCTCGTCGCCCAGCCCGTCGAGGGTGAGCTGGCCGTCGTCCGGCGCGTCCACCCGCAGCTCCCGCTTGAGGTAGCGCAACGCCAGGTCGGTCAGGTCATAGGCCCGCTGGTCGGGTTTCGCCAGGTAGGCCGCCAGCGCGGTGTCGACGCGGACCCCGGCCAGCGCCCAGCCGTGCGCGCGGAAGGCGAGCATCGCCGGCTTGGCGTCGTGGACCACCTTGGGCCGCTCGGGATCGGCCAGCCAGGCGGCCACCGCCCGCTCGTCGGCCTCGTCGAGCGCGGCGGGGTCGAACCAGGCGGCCGGGCCGTCGCCGGTGGCCACCGCGATGCCGGTCAGCGACCCGGTGCCCCGCCCGAACGTGCCGGTGACCGCGACGCCGACCGGCGCCTCGCGGGCGTGCTCGGTCAGCCAGGCGCTCACCTCGCCGGCCCCCAGCACGCTGCCGGTCAGGTCGAAGCCGGACTCCGCCTCGGGCTCGACCGCCTCCAGGTACGAATACAGCCGCTCCCGCAACACCCGGAACTCGAGCGCGTCGAAGACCTGGTGCACCGCCTCGCGGTCCCACCCGTGCCACTGCACGTCGGCCGGGCCGAGCGGCAGCTCGAGATCGGTCACCAGCGCGTTGAGCTCGTAGTTGCGCAGCACGTCGGCCAGGTGGGCGCGGAGACTCTCCCCCGCCTTGCCCTTGATCTTGTCGACGTTGGCCACGATGCCGTCCAGGCCGCCGAACTCGTTGATCCACTTGGCCGCCGTCTTGTCGCCGACGCCGGGCACCCCGGGCAGGTTGTCGCTGGTCTCGCCGACCAGCGCCGCCTTGTCGCGGTAGCGCTCGGGACGCACGAAATACTTCGTCTCGATCGCGTCCGGCGTCATGCGCCACACCTCGGACACGCCGCGCACCGGGTAGAGGATCGTCACGTGCTCGCCGGCCAGCTGGAACGCGTCGCGGTCGCCGGTGGAGATGATCACCTCGAAGCCGGCGTCGCGAGCCTGGCAGGACAGCGTGCCGATGACGTCGTCGGCCTCATATCCCTCTTTCTCCACCACCGGGATGCGCAGCGCCTCGAGCACCTCCTTGATGAGGCTGACCTGGCCCTTGAACGGCTGCGGCGTCTCCGACCGCCCCGCCTTGTAGTCCGCATATCGCTCGGTGCGGAAGGACTGGCGGGACACGTCGAACGCGACCACGATGTGCGTCGGCTTCTCGTCGCGCAACATGTTGATCAACATCGACGTGAAGCCGAACACCGCATTGGTCGGCTGGCCCGTCTGGGTCGAGAAGTTCTCCACCGGCAGCGCGAAGAAGGCGCGATAGGCCAGCGAGTGTCCGTCCAGCAGCAGGAGGCGGGGGGCTTCAGCGTTCACGGGGCCGACTCTAGTCGGGGGGTGTGACACAAACGCGGGGGCGGCCGCGCGAAACGCGGCCGCCCCCTCGAAGGTGCGTGATCAGGCGACGCCGAGGTACGCCTCTTTGATCGACGGGTCGTGCAGCAGCTCCTGACCGGTGCCCTCCTTGACGATCCGGCCGGTCTCCAGCACGTACCCGCGATGTGCCCGGGAAAGGGCCTGCTGGGCGTTCTGCTCCACCAGCAGCACGGTGGTGCCCTGCTGGTTGATCTCCGTGATGATGTCGAAGATCTGCTGGATGATCATCGGGGCCAGGCCCATCGACGGCTCGTCCAGCAGCAGCAGGCGCGGCCGGCTCATCAGGGCCCGGCCCACCGCCAGCATCTGCTGCTCACCACCCGACAGCGTGCCGCCGGCCTGCTTGCGCCGCTCGCCCAGCCGCGGGAAGAGGGTGAGCACCCGGTCCAGGTCCTTGGCCACCTCGGCGGTGTCGCGCCGGGTGAAGGCGCCCATGTCGAGGTTCTCCAGCACCGTCATGCCCGGGAAGATGCTCCGGCCCTCGGGCGACTGGCAGATGCCCATCGGCACCCGCAGATCGGCCCGCATGTTGCTGATGTCCTTGCCGTCGAACCGGATGGTGCCCGACGCCAGCGGGTTCAGGCCGGAGATGGCCCGCATGGTGGTGGTCTTACCGGCGCCGTTCGCACCGATCAGGGCCACCACCTCGCCCTCGGCGACGCGCAGCGTCATGCCGTGCAACGCCTCGATGCGGCCGTACTTGACGACGATCTCGTCGAGCTCAAGAAGCATCTGCGGTCTCCCCCAGGTAAGCGGCAATGACCTTGGGGTTGTCCCGGACCTCGGCCGGGGAGCCCTCGGCGATCTTCTTGCCGAACTCCAGCACGACGATCCGGTCGGTCACGCCCATCACCAGCCGCATGTCGTGCTCGATCAGCAGCACCGTGTTGCCCTGGTCGCGCACCTTGCGGATGAGCTTGAGCAGTTCCTCCTTCTCCGCCGGGTTGAAGCCGGCGGCCGGCTCGTCCAGGCAGATCAGCTTGGGCTCGGTGGCCAGCGCCCGGGCGATCTCGAGCCGTCGCTGGTCGCCGTAGGGCAGGTTGCGGGCCAGGTCGTTGGCCCGGTGCTCGATGCCGACGAAGCGCAGCAGCTCGAGCGACTTCCGCTCGCCCGCCCGCTCCTCCAGGATGTGCCGGGACAGCCCGAAGATCTTCGCCGACGAACGACGGAGCTGCTGGATCGCCCGGACCAGGCCGTTGCTCGAGGTGACCCGCGGCAACTCCTCGGGCTTGACCCTGACCCGGTAGAGCCGGAACAGTGCCCCGACCACGCTGGTCTTGTGGTTGGAGTCGGTGCCGACCATCACGTTCTCGAGGGCGGTCATCTCGGGGAACAGCCGGATGTTCTGGAACGTGCGGGCCACGCCCATCCGGTTGATCTCGTGCGGCTTGCGGCCGGTGATCCGCTTGCCGTCGAACTGCACCTTGCCCGAGGTCGGCTTGTAGACCCCGGTCATCACGTTGAAGCAGGTGGTCTTGCCGGCCCCGTTCGGGCCGATCAGACCGAGGATCTCACCCTGGTAGAGCTGGAAGCTCACGTCGTTGAGCGCCACCACGCCGCCGAAGCGCAGCGTCACGTGGTCGACGTCGAGCAGCACCTCGCGCTGAGAATCAGACACCGGCCGGCACCTCCTCCTGGCGATCCTTGAGCTCCCTGGCCCGGCGTCTGCTCGGGATCAGGCCTTGCGGGCGCAGCAGCATCACGATGACCAGCGCGAGGCCGAACACCAGGAACCGCCACTCGGAGAACTCCCGGAACCGCTCCGGCAAATATGCCAGCAGGAACGCGCCCAGGGACACACCCGCGATGTTGCCCGACCCGCCGACCACGACCATCGCGACGAACAGGATGGACAGCTGTGCGTTGAACTGGTTGGGCTCGATGAAGCCGCCCCGGCTCGCGAACAGCAGCCCGGACAGGCCGCCCAGGGCCGCGCCGATGGCGAAGGCCCAGAGCTTGAACTTGAACGGGTACACGCCCATCACCGCGGCCGCGTCCTCGTCCTCCCGGATCGCCAGCCAGGCCCGGCCGACCCGGCTGTTTTCCAGCCGCCGGACCATGAACACGATCACCAGCACCACGCTCAGCGCCAGCCAGTACCACGGCTTCGCGTCGATCAGGCCGAACACGTTGTTCTCCGCCGACGGCGCGCCCTGCGGCCCGGGGATCGCGGCGACGCCCTGCGGGCCGCCGGACCAGCTGGGCGAGTTGCGCACCACGATGCGAATGATCTCGCCGAAGCCGAGCGTCACGATGGCCAGGTAGTCACCGCGCAGCCGCAGCGTCGGCCAGCCCAGGATGACGCCCGAGATCATGGCGATGGCGATCGCGATCGGGATGCAGATCGCCCAGGCGACCGCCCAGTTCTCGGCGAGCCCGAACCTCTCCTGGATCGCCAGCACCACCGGCGACTGCCGGGAGCCGAACAACGCGACGCTGTACGCGCCCACCGCGAAGAAGCCGACATACCCGAGGTCGAGCAGGCCGGCGAGCCCGATCACCACGTTCAGGCCCAGTGCGATCAGCACGTAGACCGCGCAGGTGAACAGCACGCCGGCCCAGTTGTTGCCGCCGGCGATCGAGTCGGTCCGCAGCCAGATCAGGCCGGGGATGCCGAGCAGCGGCAGGTAGTAGAGGAACACGACGAAGGCCAGCAGGCCGATCATCCGCTGCCACTTGGGCAGAGCACGCCAGCGCCGGCCGATCTTCGCGGGCACCCCGCGCAGGCCGCCGGGCGCTGCCTCGTTCTCCGTTGTCGTCATGCGCGGGCCCTCCCCAACGACTCGCCGAGCAGGCCGGTCGGCCGGAACAACAGCACCACCACGAGGACCACGAACGCGGCCACGTCCTCCCAGTTGGAGGTGGTCAAAGTGGCGGCGTACACCTCGACGACGCCGAGCAGCAGGCCACCGAGCAGCGCGCCGCGCAGGTTGCCGATGCCGCCGAGCACCGCGGCGGTGAACGCCTTGAGGCCCAGCAGGAAGCCGACGTTGAAGCGTGTGTTGCCGTAGCGGACCGCGTACAGCAGCGCGGCGGCCCCCGCCAGAAGACCGCCGAGCAGGAAGATGAGCATGATGACGCGGTCCTTGTTGACGCCCATCAGGGCGGCGGTGTCCGGGTTCTGGGCCACCGCGCGCACGCCCCGGCCGTACCGGGTGCGGTTGATGAACAGGTCCAGGCAGACCATCATCACGATCGCCGCGACCAGCGTGAGCAGCTGAGTGTTCGTGATGCCCGTGTTGCCGATGGTCAGCACGACCTTCTGCGGCACGATCGTCGGCATGCCGACGACCAGCCGGCCCTGCCACAGGCCGAAGGCCTCGGAGAGCACCAGCGACAGGCCGATAGCGGTGATCAGGAAGATGAGCGGCGGAGCATTCATCTCACGTAGTCGTTTATAGGCGATGCGTTCGACTGCCACGGCTGTGGCGCCCGAAGCCAGGGCGCCCGCGACCAGACCCACCACCAGGAAGACCAGCATCATCCCGATGCCGGGGTTGTTGGTGGCGCCCAGCGCGGTCCAGGTGCCCAGGACGGCGAAGGTGCCGACCATGAAGACCTCGGAGTGGGCGAAGTTGATCAGCTTCAGAACGCCGTAGACCAGCGTGTAGCCGAGCGCGACGAGGGCGTAGATAGCGCCTTTCGCCAAGCCGTCCACCGTGTGCTGACCCAGGTGCCCGAAGAGTTCGTCGAAATTCACTGCAAACTCCCTTGTGCACCAGATGCGGCCGGAGGCTTACACCCCCGGCCGCACCTATGTACCGATGAATCAGCTACCGAGCTTGATCTCCTGCTGCGGCTCGAACGCGGTGCCCTTGATCTCGTACGACCAGATGACGACCTTGCTGCGGTCCACGTCGCCCTTTTCGTCGAACTTGATGTACTTGGACACGCCCTGCTTGTCGTAGGCCTTGACCCACTCGAGCAGCTCGGCCCGGGTCTTCTTGCCCGCCTTGAAGCCGTCCAGCAGCACGGTCGCGCCGTCGTAGCCCTCAGCGCCGTACGAACCCGGAGCGATCTTGTACTCGGTCTCGAAGTCCTTGGCGAAGGTGCCACCCGCCTCGGCGGCCGGCAGACACGGGCAGGTCACGACCGCGCCGTTGGCGGCGTCGCCGGCGCCCTTCGGGAAGCCGGGGTCGTAGAGGCCGTCGAAGCCGAGGAACTTCGCGGTGATGCCGGCCGCGCGGGCCTGCTTCAGCAGCGGAGCCGCCTCGTTGGTGTAACCGCCGTAACCGATCACGTCGGCGCCGGAGCTCTTGATCTTGGAGATCGTGGCGTCGAAGTTGGTCTGGTCGGTCTGCACCTTGTCGCTGGCCACGACCGTGGCGCCCAGGCCCTTCTTGATGACCGCGACGATGCCCGAACCGTAGGTCTGACCGTCGTCGAGCAGGAAGACCTTCTTGCCCTTCAACACGTCCTTGATGTAGGTGACCGCGGCCTCGCCCTGGGTGTCGTCGTTGCCGACGACCCGGTAGAACGTCTTGTGGTCGGTCGCGGTGAGCTCGGCGGCGGTGGCCGACGGGCTGACCATCACGAGGCCGGCGGCCGCGTAGGTCGGCATCGTCGCCTTCGACTCACCGGAGAAGTGACCGCCGATGACCGCCAGGAACGACTGGTCCTGTGCGACCTGGTTGGCGATCGGGGTGGCCTGCTCGGCGTTACCCTGCGTGTCGAACTCCTGCAGGGTGACCTTGCAGTCGGCATTCGCCGCATTGAACTGCTTGACCGCCAGCTTGGCGCCGTTCAGCGAGGGGATCACCAGACCGGCGTTCGGGCCGGTGAACGCGCCGAAGATCGCGACCTTGCCACCGCACGCCGCTGCGTTGTCGGTGTCACCGCCGCTGGTGCCCGAGTCCTGACATCCGGCCGCCGCGAACATGGCAGCGGCGAGCCCCACGGCACCCAGGGCCCGTACATAATTACGCCTCAAGGCTTTTGACCTTCCACTCATCTGCAGGGTGCGCGCGCCTCGTCACTGTCCTCGTTCCGAACCGCGAACCTGCGCACTGCTCGTGATGGCGCAGCGTACTTGGGGAAGAATTGCTCCCGTAAGGCATAGCGATCACACTTGCCAAACCGTTACAGAGCGCTGCGCGAAGGTGCCACCCCGGAAGGGCCGCTCGGACAGGTTTTACCGTCGGTGGGGTTACGCGCCGGTTTCGGCTACGTAAATCCGGGCATTGGCGGCGTCATCGGACACCAGCACCAGCTTGCCGTCCGGACTCGCCGTCAGTGCGACCGCGTGTTCCGGTCCGGCCGGAACGGTCGGTATGTCCGCGGCTCGCCAAGACTCGCCCTTGTCGTCGGAAATCCACCCCGCGTAGCCATTTGCGCCTGCAGTGATCACGATCAGTCGGTCACCGACGGCGACCGCCGAACGCACCGAGGAGACGCCACCCGGCTGCACCTCGCCGAAGGTCCCGGCTGGCCGCCACGCGTCGCCGTCCAGCCGCCAGGCGCCGAAGGACGACCCGACCACCCCGACCGCCACGGGTACGCCGTTGAGCACGGTGACCCGCTGCAGCTCGTCGTACTTCTCGGTCACCTCGGTGGACGGCAGCCGCGTCCAGTCGCGGCCGTCGACCGATCGCCAGCCGAGCGCATCCCGGTCCGGCCGGCCCGCCGGCACGATGCCGCCCACCACGACCCAGCCGATCGGCGCGAACACGCTGTCGAACGCCCACGTGTCGCCGGCGGCGTCCGTGGCCAGCCCCGGTGCCCGCTCGTGGATGGTGAATTTCGCCCCGTCCGGCGAGGTCCACACCGCCGCGCCGGTCATCCGGTTGCCGGCGATCAGGAAGCCGCCGGGGCCCGCGTCCAGCCGGGCCACGTTCAGCGCCTGCGGGCCGCCGAACAGCTCGAACGGGGCCCTGACCTCGTGCAGCACGCGGTCGGGGCCCTGCCGCCAGGAGCTGGTCCGCGGGTAGGCGTGCGCGCCGCCGGTCTTGGCGCCGACCGCCGCGATCCGCCCGGAGGTGCAGGCCACCGTGTAGACGACGTTCTGCCCGCCGTAGAAGGTCGTGGGCGCGAAGGTCAGCGGCTTCCAGGTGCGGGCGTCCGAGCTGGTCCAGGCGGCCGGCCGCGTACCCCCCGCCTTGTCGCGCAGCGCGCCCGTCACGAACCACTCGCCGCCGCACTCGGTCACGTCGCGCAGCATGATCGCGTCGTCCGCGCTCGGCGTCACCTCCTGCCAGGCGATCGGCACCGGCCGGGGCTCGTCGTCGCGGCGCTCGCCGCACGCCGCCCCGCCGCCCGCCAGGAGCAATCCGGCGACCAGCAACAGCACGGCCGCGCGCCTCACTTCGGCGGTTCCGCCTCGGCCTGCTGCTCGGCCAGGATCCGATCGGCCACCTCGCGCATGGTCAACCGGTGATCCATCGCGGTCCGCTGGATCCACTTGAACGCCTGCGGCTCGGTCATCTGGAACTTGGTCATCAGCTCGCCCTTGGCCCGCTCCACCGACTTGCGGGTCTCCAGGCGGTCGGACAGGCCCGCCACCTCGGCCTCGAGCGCGGCGATCTCGGAGTAGCGGGAGAGCGCGATCTCGATGGCCGGCACCAGGTCGGACTTCTGGAACGGCTTCACCAGGTAGGCCATCGCGCCCGCCGCCCGGGCCCTCTCGACCAGATCGCGCTGGCTGAACGCGGTGAGGATCACCACCGGCGCGATCCGGCCGCCGGCGATCCGCTCGGCCGCCGCCAGGCCGTCCATGATCGGCATCTTGATGTCGAGGATCACCAGATCGGGTGTCAGGTCCTCGGCCAGGCGCACGGCGGTCTCGCCGTCACCGGCCTCGCCGACGACGTCGTAGCCCTCCTCGACGAGCATCTCGGCGAGGTCCAGGCGGATGAGCGCCTCGTCCTCCGCGATGAGCACCCGTCTGCGCTCGGCGCTCGCCTGCGTGTCGGCCACGACCCCTGCCCCTCAAGCTCGAAGAGACGCGACACCCGGGTATCTGGGTGTCACCCTCAACAGCGTAGTGGGTAGTGTGTGTCAGGCTCGTGACGGCGGGAGTCAGACGTCGCGAATCGCCGGGTCCCCGTATCCCAACCGGCAGAGGAAATGGTCTCAAACACCATCCAGTGTGGGTTCGAATCCCACCGGGGACACCACCTTTAAGTGCGAAACGTCCGCTTGGCGGTCTTCTTCCTGGTGTCATGGCAGGTACCAGGAACGGGAGGCCTCATGTTGTCAACGGGCTCGTCGCCCCTTGCCGCCGTGCAGAGCAGTATGCGGGGCGGCATGTGGGGCTGGCTCATGTTCGCCGGAGTGGCCTGGCTGGCCGTCTCGTGGAGCGTGCTGCGGCTGGAACCGGCGGACGTGGTGCACGTCGCCGGGCCGGTCGTGCTCTTCGGCGCGCTGACCGAGGCGCTGCGGGCGTGCGCGGGCGCCAGGACCTGGTGGATGAACGCCGGGATGGCCGTCCTGTTCGCGGTCACCGGCTGCGTGCTGCTGGCCGAGCAGAGCTCCTCGTACACCACACCCGCCGCACTGGTCGGCTGGTATCTCATGGTGCGCGGCGCGGTGGACGTCGCGGTCGCGGTGATGACCCGCGGTAGCGACCGGATCTGGGGCCTGATCCTGGTGGTCGGTGTGCTGGAGACCGGCCTGGGCTTCTTCGCGGCGAGCCCGCTGTCGCGGACCGCCGATCTGGTGGTCACGGTGCTGGGCGGGCTGGGACTTCTGCGCGCGGTGGCGGATCTGGTCACCGGACTGCGACTGCGCGAGGTACGCGCACAGCGCGCCAACGTCCTGGAGCTGTCCGAGGAGCGGGCCGCCGGACTCACCGGTTACACCGCCGGGATCGACGACTACGAGGCCGCGCCCCCGAAGGCCAAGCCGCGGCACCGGGCGGCCAAGCCGGTCTCGCGCGTGGAGACCGCGGGCCAGCCGATGTGGCCGAGCGGGCCGTCGGTGCCCGCCGCCGGGGCGGCCGGTGGTGGACCGGCAGCGGTCGCCGAGCCGGGCCTCGCGGCGGCCGGCGGGATGGCTGCCGCCGGGTACACCGCGGGCGGTGGCACGGCCGCCGAGCAGCCCGGCCCGATCATCGTGCCGGGCACCTCGGAAGGCTCCGGCGGCGACCTGACCTTCTCGGGCGGCCCGGTCTTCAGCGGCTCGTACACCACCGCCACCGGGACCCCTGAGACCAGCGGCCCTGTTGCCGGCGCGGACAGCTTCCACGACGAGGTGCTGCGCACCACCGCGGACCTGGACGCGATGCTGGCCCTCGCGGGGGTCACCGGCGCCGCGGTCGGCGCGCATTTCGACGACGAGAACCTGCCGGCGGCGCCGGACACCCCCGAGGGCGTCGAGGAGACCGCGGACGAGCAAGCCCGCTAACGGGCCCCGACGCGGCGCAGCAGGCCCTCCTGAACCGCGCTGGCGATGTGCCGGCCGTCCTCGGTGAACATGCGACCGCTGGCCAGGCCGCGGCTGCCGCTCGCCGACGGGCTGGTGCAGTCGTAGAGGAACCACTCGTCGGCCCGGAACGGCCGGTGCAGCCACAGCGCGTGGTCGAGGCTGGCCCCGATCACACCGCCCGGCCCCCACACCTCGCCGTGCGTGGACAGCACGGCGTCGAGCAGGGACAGGTCGGAGGCGTACGCCAGCGCGCAGGCGTGGATCAGCGGGTCGTCGGGGAGCTTGCCGTCGATGCGCATCCAGACGCGCTGCTCGGCGTTCGCCACCCTGTCCCCCGGCGGCACCCAGCCGGGCACCCCCACATACCGCACGTCGACGGCCTGCGGCGCCGCGGCGAAGGCCCGCTCCCGCTCGGGATAGCGGGCGATCCAGTCGAGCATGGTCGGCGTCTCGGCCGGTCCCGGCACCCCGGCCGGCGGGGGCGTGTGGTGGTCGAGGCCCTCCTCGCGCACCTGGAACGACGCGGACATGAAGAAGATGGTCCGGCCGTTCTGCTGCGCGGTGGAGCGGCGGACCGAGAACGAGCGGCCGTCGCGGATCGTCTCGACGGTGAAGTGGATCGGCACGGTCGGGTCGCCCGGGCGCACGAAGTAGCCGTGCAAGCTGTGCACGAAGCGGGACTCGTCGACCGTGCGACCCGCCGCCACCAGGGCCTGCGCGGCAACCTGGCCGCCGAAGACGCGCTGCGCCCCGGTCTGCGGGCTCTCCCCGGTGAACGTGCCCTCGTCGTCCCGCTTCAGGTCGAGCAACCCGAGGAGCTGGTCGACCGCGGCCTGGCCCCGCAGGGGCGGCGGGGTCACACGGTCTCCGGTTCGACCAGCGAGCCGAGCTGGTGCACCCGCAGGGTGTTGGTGGAGCCGGGGGCGTTCGCCGGGGTGCCCGCCACGACCACCACGTAGTCGCCGGGCCGGGCCAGGCCGAGGCCCAGCATCTTGGCGTCGACCTGCCGGAACATGTCGTCGGTGTGCTCGACGAAGTCGGTCAGGAACGTCTCCACGCCCCAGGACAGGGCGAGCTGGTCACGCGTCTCAGGAAGCGGCGTGAAGCAGAGCAGCGGCAGCTCGCAGTGCAGCCGGGACAGCCGGCGCAGGGTGTCGCCGGTCTGCGAGAAGGCGACCAGCGCCTTGGCGCCGATGTTCCGCGCGATCTGCGAGGCGGCGACGGTGAGCGCGCCGCCGTGCGTACGCGGGTCGTGCTGCAGCCGCGGCACCGCGAACGACCCGCCCTCGGTGGTGGTCACGATCCGGGCCATCGTGCTGACCGTCAGCACCGGGTACTTACCGACGCTGGTCTCGCCCGAGAGCATCACCGCGTCGGTGCCGTCGAGAACGGCGTTCGCCACGTCGGACGCCTCGGCGCGGGTCGGGCGGCTGTTCTCGATCATCGAGTCGAGCATCTGGGTGGCGACGATGACCGGCTTCGCGTTCTCCCGGCACAGCTGCACGGCCCGCTTCTGCACGAGCGGCACCTGGTCGAGCGGCAGCTCGACGCCCAGGTCGCCGCGAGCCACCATGACACCGTCGAAGGCCAGCACGATCGCTTCGAGGTGGTCGACCGCCTCCGGCTTCTCCACCTTGGCCAGGACCGGCCGGAAGATCTTCTCCTCGGCCATGATCTGGTGCACGAGCTTGATGTCGTCGGGCGAGCGGACGAACGACAGCGCGATCAGGTCGGCGCCGAGGTGCAGCGCGAAGCGCAGATCCTCCTCGTCCTTGTCGCTCATCGCCGGCACGCTGACCGCGACGTTGGGCAGCGAGACGCCCTTGTTGTTGGAGACCGGGCCGCCCTCGACCACCAGGCAGCGGATGTCGTTGCCCTCGACGCCGGTGACCTCGACCGCGACCTTGCCGTCGTCGATCAGCAGGCGGTCACCGACCTTCACCTCCTGCGGCAACTTCGTGTACGTGCACGAAACCCGGTCGATGGTGCCCTGCACGTCGTCGCCGGTGATCGTGACGAGGTCTCCGGTGTTCCACTGGTGCGGCCCGTCGGCGAAGCGGCCCAGCCGGATCTTCGGCCCCTGGAGGTCGGCCAGCACGGCGACGGCGCGGCCGGACTCGCGCGCGGCCTCGCGCACGAGGTTGTACACCGCCGCATGGTCCTCGTGGCTGCCGTGGCTGAAGTTGAGCCGGGCCACGTCCATGCCCGCCTCGACGAGCCCGCGGATGCGCTCGGCGGATGCGGTGGCGGGGCCCATGGTGCAGACGATCTTTACGCGGCGTGTCACGGCCATCAGGCTAGTTCTCCTCCGGGCCGGCCTGCGGCCGACCCCCGGTCCTGGGGGTGCTCAAACGGTTGAAAGCTTAGCTCCCCCAGCTAATAGTCACCGGCACAGGCGTGGCGGGGTCCCACCCTGTGCACGAACAGCAGGTGTCAACCGTGCACACAGCAGATCCACGGCGTCGCCCGGGTCGGTGCGGTAGAGCGCGACGGTCTTGTCACCGGCGGCGACGGCGAGGGTGTTCCCGTCCGGCGCGAAGGCGAGATCTTCGACGCGGAAGTTCTGCCCGCGGACGTCGGCGATCAGGCTCCGCTCGCGGGTATCCCACAGACGGACCGGGTCGTCCTCGGCGGTGCTGGCGGTCGCCAGCGTGTGCCCGTCCGGCGACCACGCGATCTGATGCATCGGGTAGGCGTGCGTGCCGATCCAGCCGTGGGCGGTCAGTCCGGCATCGAAGAGCGCGGCCTGCCCGTTGGTGGCGGCGACCGCGACCACCGCGCCGTCCGGACTCAGCGCCAGATCGGCGGCGCGGACTCCGGTGGGCAGGACCGTGACACCGGCTGCCTGCAGACCGGGCACCCGCCGAGGACGACCCGGTCCGTCTGTGGGATACCCGCGAGCGGAGCCTGATCGCCGACGTCCGCGGGCAGAACTTCCGCGTCGAAG
>NZ_JBFAZH010000083.1:0-13003 GCF_040681735.1 Actinoplanes sp. NPDC051633
GACCGGCGCGGGGCAGCAGATCTGGGTGTGCTGCGGATCTGGGTGTTACGGCGTGCTGACGCCCAGCGTGTAGTCGCCGCTGCCGCTGGACGAGACGACCACGTACCGGTACGTGCCGGCCCGCCCGTTGAAGGTCAGCTGCTTGACGGCCTCGTCACCGGTCGCCTGCGCGACGGTCCGGAAGCCGCGCAGCGTACGCCGCTGCAGCACCAGGTCGAAGTCGGCACCCTCCGGTCCCTGCAGGCAGGCGGTCTGCTCGCCGGCCCGGGCCCGGAACGCCCCGTTGCTCGGCTGTGCCTGGCCGAGACGCGGCCGGGACAGCGAACCCTGCATCTGCACCGGCAGCTCGGGGCACGCCGCGGCATCGGCGGGCGGCTCGTCCGCGGGCGGCTCGTCGGCCGGGGGCTCATCGGCCGGAGGCTCCTCCGCCGGGGGCTCCTCCGCCGGCGGCTCCTGGCCACCCTGGGTCAGCAGGGTCAGGTTGTTGGCCGCCAGGATCTCGTTGACCGGCTGGAAGAACGTGATGCCGCCCCGCGTGCAGTCGCCGGACCCGCCGGAGGTCACGCCCTGGGCCTGGTCGCCGGAGAGCCACGGCCCGCCGGAGTCACCGCCCTCGGCGCAGACGTCCGTCTGGGTCAGGCCGGAGACGGCGCCCTCGGGGTAGACCACCGTCTGGTTCTTGGCCTGGATCACGCCGCAGAAGGTGCCCGTGGTGCTGCCCGACCGGCAGACCGGCGCGCCGACCGGCGCCTCGGTGTTGCCGGCCACCGGGAGCAGGTTGCCCTCGAAGTCGTTGACCAGCGGCAGCGGGTTCTCGTCGGCGTCGGTCCGGACGAAGCCCATGTCGGCGCTGCCGGGGAAGACCGAGTCGGCGACTTCGCCCTGCGCCGCGCCCTGGATGCTGGCGGTGTCGGCGCCCTCGGCGCCGCAGTGGCCGGCGGTGACGAAGCCGCCCTCCACCGAGAAGCCGACCGAGCAGCGCGCGTTGCCGTTGATGATGTACGGGTCACCGCCGCGGATGTCGGCCAGCGGCTTCGCGGGCGCGGCGGTCTCGACCGCCACGTCATCGCGGTCCAGCCCGGCCGCCTTCGCGAACGCCCACGCCGACTCGGTGTCGCCCTTCTTCGCCTGGACGACCACCTTGTTGGTGGCGGCGCTGACGAACCAGCCGACCAGGTCGCCGGCGTCGGAGCGGGCCGCGTCCAGCTTCTCCTTGGCGGCGTCCAGCTCCTGCTCGCTGCGCTCCACCAGGACCGGCTGCGCACCCGCCGCGGCCACCTGCTTCGCAGCGGCGCGATCGGTCACGGCGACCTTGAGCGTCATGCCGCCGTCGGTCAGCCACGCGCCGGCGTAGTCGCTGCCGGTCTTCACCGCCAGCGTCGACGAGACGCCGCTCGCCCACCGGGCGCGCTGGAGCCGGGCCCGCGCCTGGTCACCGTCGACGCCGAGGTCGCGCTTCATGGCGGCGAGAAGCTGTGGTGCGACGTCACCAGCCGCGACACGCGGGGCCGTGTCACGGGACGGGGAGGTACCCGCCATCGAGGGCAGGGTGAAAATCACCGCTGCCCCCGTCGCCGCTACCGCGACCGCCGCGACGGCGATCCGCTTGCGCTGCATACTCCGTACTCCCCTCGCTAGCGGCGCCGTGGGGGCGGCGCCGTGCCCGGGGATACGGAGGCAGGGATCGAAAGGTTCAGCCTGATCGGAAAGGTTCAGGCCGATCTAAACTTCGACGACGGTCGGTACGATCATCGGTCGCCGTCGATAGGCGTCGTTCACCCATCGGCCCACCGTGCGGCGCACCACCTGCTGCAGTTGATGGGGATCGGTGATGCCGTCCTCCGCCGACCGGTGCAGCGCCTGGGTGAGCAGCGGGATCACCGGATTGAACGCCTGCGGGTCCTCGGAGAAGCCCTTCGCCGAGATGCTGGGCTCGCCGACCACCTTGCCGGTGACCGAGTCGATGACCACGGTCGCCGAGATGAAGCCGCCGTCGCCGAGGATGCGGCGCTCGGTCAGCAGCGACTCGCTGACGTCGCCCACGGCCAGGCCGTCCACGTACACGTAACGGCTCTTGACCTTGCCGACGTGGCGGGCGTGACCCTCGACCAGGTCGACCACGTCGCCGTCCTCGCAGAGGACCACGCGGTCGGGCGCGACGCCGCTCTCGATGCCGAGCTGGGCGTGCGCGCGCAGGTGGCGCCACTCGCCGTGCACCGGCATCAGGTTGCTCGGGCGGGTCACGTTGAGCAGGTAGAGCAGCTCACCGGCCGGGGCGTGACCGGAGACGTGCACCTTCGCGGTCTCTTTGTGCACCACGGTCGCGCCGGCCCGGGCCAGCCGGTTGATCACCCGGTAGACCGAGGTCTCGTTGCCCGGCACGAGCGAGCTGGCCAGCACCACGGTGTCGCCGGGCTCGATCGAGATGTGCCGGTGGTCGCCGTTGGCCATCCGGCCCAGCGCGCTCATCGGCTCGCCCTGCGAGCCGGTGGACATGAAGACGATCTCGTCCGGCGGCGAGGTGGTGGCCTCGTCCATGCTGACCAGCAGGCCCTCGGGGATCCGCAGCAGGCCCAGGTCGCGGGCGATGCCCATGTTGCGGACCATGGACCGGCCGATCAGGGCGACCTTGCGGTCGTACTCGTAGGCCGCGTCCATCACCTGCTGCACCCGGTGCACGTGCGAGGCGAAGCTGGCCACGATGATCCGGCCCTTGGCCTTGCCGAAGATCGAGTTCAGCACCGGGCCGATGTCGCGCTCCGGCGTGACGAAGCCGGGGATCTCGGCGTTCGTGGAGTCGGAGAGCAGCAGGTCGACACCCTCGGCGCCGAGCCGGGCGAAGCCGGCCAGGTCGGTGATCCGGCCGTCCAGCGGCACCTGGTCCATCTTGAAGTCACCGGTGTGCAGCACCAGACCGGCCGGGGTACGCACGGCCACCGCCAGCGCGTCCGGGATGGAGTGGTTCACCGCGAAGAACTCGCACTCGAACGGCCCGAGCTGCTCGCGCCGCCCCTCCCGCACGGTCAGGGTGTACGGGTCCAGCCGGCGCTCGGCCAGCTTGGCCTCGACCAGCGCCAGGGTGAACTCCGAGCCGACCAGCGGGATGTCCGGCTTGTGTGCCAGCAGGTAGGGCACCGCCCCGATGTGGTCCTCGTGCCCATGGGTGAGGACTATCGCCTGCACGTCGTCGAGCCGGTCGAGGATCGGCGCGAAGTCCGGCAGGATCAGGTCGACGCCCGGCTGCTCGACGTCGGGGAAGAGCACCCCGCAGTCGACGATCAGCAGTTTCCCGTCGAACTCGAAGACCGTCATGTTGCGGCCGATGGCCCCGAGGCCGCCGAGCGGGATGACGCGCAGGGCGCCCTCGGGCAGTGGTGGAGGCGATTCCAGCTCCACGTGAGCTTGACTCATTTATGTCTTTCCGATGTCAGAGGACGATGCCGGCCTCGGCAGCGTCCTTTCGCAGTTGGTCCAGTTGCTCGCCGGTGGCGTCCACCAGCGGGAGGCGGGTGGGGCCCGCGGGACGGCCCAGTGCGTTCAGCCCGGCCTTGACCAGGATCGTGCCGGGGGCCCGGAAGATGCCGACGAGCAGCGGCAAGGTCTTGCGGTGCAGCTCCAGCGCGCGGGCCACGTCGCCGCTCTCGTACGCCAGGATCATGTCCTTGACGAGGGCGCCGGTGAAGTGCGTCGAGGTGCCGACCACGCCGACCGCCCCGATCGACAGCCAGGGCAGCGTCGCGGCGTCCTCGCCGGAGTAGTACGCGAGGTCGGTGCGCCGCAGCACCTCGGAGGTGCCCTCGATGTCGCCCTTGGCGTCCTTGACCGCGACGATGGCCGGGTGCTCGGCGATGCGCAACATCGTCTCGGTGGCGATCGGCACACCGGCGCGATGCGGGATGTCGTAGACCATCACCGGCAGCGCGGTGCTGTCGGCCACGGTCGTGAAGTGCTTGGCGATGCCGGCCTGCGGAGGCTTGTTGTAATACGGCGTCACGACCAGCAGGCCGTGCGCCCCCGCCTTCTCCGCCGAGCGGGCGAGCTCGAGCGTGTGCGCGGTGTTGTTGGTGCCCACGCCCGCGACGATCTTGGCTCGGTCGCCGATGGCCTCGTTGACCGCGCGGATCAGGGTCTCCTTCTCCGCGTCCGTCGTGGTCGGCGACTCGCCGCCGGTGCCGCTGATCACGAGCGCGTCGTTGCGCTGCTCGTCCACCAGATAGGTGGCCAGTTCCTGCGCGCCTTTGACGTCGAGTGAGCCGTCCGGGCCGAACGGAGTCACCATCGCCGTCAGCAGCCGGCCGAAGGGCCGCGGGTCCTGCGTCATACCCGACAACCTATCGGACGGCGGTCAGGCTTTTCGCGGCGCTTCCATCCGTAGGTGCTCCACCACGCGCCACCGCACGCCGGTGTCCGTGATCTGCCACTCACCGGGCGCGGCCGACCAGCCGTCGCCGATCTCCGGAGCCCACGCGTCACCCGGGACATCCAGGTCGATCTCCGTTCGGACGATATGTTCGGAATGCGGCAGGAAGGCCGCGTAGACGCCGCCCCCGCCGATGACCCAGAAGTCGGTCTCCGCCCCCAGCACCTCCTCGACCGAGGACGCCGTCTCGACGCCCTCGATCGGGCGCGACGTCAGAACCAGGTTGCGGCGGCCCGGCAGCGGCTTTCGGGGCAGCGACTCCCACGTCCGGCGGCCCATGACGACCGTGGAGCCGAGAGTGCGCTGCTTGAACAGCGCCAGCTCCCCCGGAATCCGCCACGGGATCGTCCCGCCGGCGCCGATCACATGGTCACGGGCCTCGGCCCAGATCATGTGGATCGTCATACCGCCACCGGCGCGCGCAGGGCGGGGTGGTGCCGGTAGTTCACCAGCGTGAAGTCCTCGTACGTGTAGTCGAACAACGACGGCTTCTCGGCGAGCGACAGCTGCGGGAAGGGGAATGCCTCGCGGGTCAGCTGCTCGCGGACCTGCTCGACGTGGTTCGAATAGATGTGGCAGTCGCCGCCGACCCAGACGAAATCGCCCGGCGCCAGCCCGACCTGCGCCGCGATCATGCGGGTGAGCAGGGCATAGCTGGCGATGTTGAACGGCACGCCGAGGAACATGTCGGCGCTGCGCTGGTAGAGCTGGCAGCTCAGCCGGCCGTCGGCCACGTAGAACTGGAACATCGCGTGGCACGGCTCCAGCGCCATGTCGGGCAGGTCCGCGACGTTCCACGCCGAGACCAGCATCCGCCGCGAGTCGGGGTTGGTGCGCAACGTCTGCAGCACGTTGGTGATCTGGTCGATGCTGCCGCCGTCGGGGGTCGGCCAGTTGCGCCACTGATGGCCGTAGACCGGGCCGAGGTCGCCGTTCTGATCGGCCCACTCGTCCCAGATGGTGACGCCGTTCTCCTTCAGATACGCCGTGTTGCTGTCGCCGCGCAGGAACCAGAGCAGCTCGACCGCGATCGACTTGAAGTGCACCCGCTTGGTGGTGATCAGCGGGAACGAGTCGGACAGGTCGTAGCGCAGCCGCTCGCCGAAGAGGCTGACCGTGCCGGTGCCGGTGCGGTCCCCTTTCGGCACCCCGGTCTCGAGCACCCTGCGCAGCAGGTCCTCATACTGCGTGTCGACCGCCACAACGCACTCCTCAAGTCACACGTAGAACCAGGTGAACGGCGCCCAGGGCAGGTTGCGCAACACACTCCACAGGCCCCACACCGCCAGGAACGCGCCGATCACTTTAGGCGTCAGGCTGAGCTGCGGGAGATTCCAGCCGAAGACTCGCCGACCGGCCCAGGCGACGTACATCCACAGCAGGAACGGGACCGCGAAGACGAAGACCGCGTGGTGCCGGGCCGCCGCCGGGATGTCGCCGTGCATCAGGAACCAGGCCGCGCGGGTGCCGCCGCAGCCCGGGCAGATGAAGCCGGTGGTGAGCTTGAGCAGGCAACTGGGCGCGGCGCCGGCCTCGGCCACGGTCGGATGGGTGGCCTGGGTGTAGACCATCGCGCTCCCCATGCACGCCAGCGCGGCGGCCGGGGCGACCCAGACCGGCGACCCGAACCACACCCTGTGAAAGAGGCGGCTGATCCGGTCGGGGCCGGCGAACGTGGTCATGGTCGTCACCGTACCTGCGCGGCCAAAGCACCGGCCAGGTCGCCCCGGACCGGTGGCGCCACCTCGTCGAGGCCCAGCCAGCCCGCCAGCCGGCGCAGCTCGACGGCCAGCGCGGCGGCCGTCTCCTCCTGATCGGCGTGCGGCTCGAGCCAGGCCGCCGGGATGCGCAGCACGCCCGCCTTGCGATCGGCCTTGAGGTCGACCCGGGCCGCGAAGCGATCACCCAGCAGGAACGGCAGGACGTAGTAGCCGTACAGCCTCTTGGGCGCCGGGACGTAGATCTCGATGCGGTAGGACATGTCGAAGAGCCGCTCGGTGCGCGATCGCTCCCAGATCAGCGGGTCGAACGGGCTGACCAGCGTCGCGGCGCGGACCCACCGCGGCATCCTCGCGTCGTGGTGCAGGTAGGCCGGCTGTTTCCACCCGCGGACCGTCACCGGGGTCAGCACGTGATCCTCGACCAGCTCGGACACGGCCTGCTTGAAGCCCTCGACCGGCAGCCGGAAATAGTCGCGCAGCTCACCCTCGGCGGCCACGCCCAGCGCGCGGGCGGAGAGCTGGACCAGGGCCCGGACCGCATCGGGGTAGGCAGGCGTCGGCGCGTCGAGCACGGCGCGCGGCAGCACCCGCTCGGTGAGGTCGTAGCGCCGGGCGAACGAGGTGGTGCGCTCGGCCGCGGTGACCTGCCCCGAATAGAAGAGCCACTCCAGCGCCTGCTTGACCACCGACCAGTTCCACCCCCAGTGGTCGGTGCGCCGCGGGGCGTCGTGCTCGATCTCGGCCGCGGTGATCGGGCCGCGCGCCCGCACCTCGTCGAGCACCCACTGGACCAGGTCGGGCTGCTCCCGGGCGATGCGGGTCATGTTGCCCCAGGCGTAGTCGGCCGCCTTGGCCATCCGCCACCGGAAGAGCGGCTGCAGGTCGGTGGTGATCAGCGAGGCCTCGTGCCCCCAGAACTCGAAGAGCTCCCGCGGCTTGCGGTAGGCCGCCCGCTCGATCAGCTCGGTCGGGTAAGGGCCCAGGCGGCTGTAGAGCGGCATGAAGTGGGCGCGCTGCAACACGTTCACCGAATCCATCTGGATCAGGTGCAGCCGGCGCAGCACCCGGCGCAGGTGGCGCATGTCGGTGGCGCCGCCCGGCTTGGGGTCGGTGAAGCCCTGGGCCGCGAGCGTGATGCGGCGGGCCTGCGCGATGGAGAGGCTGTCGTTCATGGCAAGGAGCACGTTAATTGAGGGGTACGACAAAATTGAGCCCCGAGGCAACCCAGTAGGCTCGTCCGATGGCACTTGGTTTCGTGCGCCCCGCGCGCCCCTCGGACGCCGCGGAGATCGCCCGGATCCAGCTCAGCACCTGGCGGACGGCGTACCGGCGGATGTTCCCCGCGCACGTGCTGGCCAGTCTCGATGAGGCGTACCTGGAACGTGGGTGGACCGAGGCGATCACCGCGCCACCGTCCCAGCGGCACCGGGTGCTGGTCGCGGTCGAGCAGGCGGAGAGCGCCAACACGACGGTGGGGTTCTGCGCGGCCGGGCCGGCCGATGAGCAGGCGCTCGCGCCCGAGGAGCCGCCGCTCGGCGAGGACGTCGCGGCGATCACCGACCTGCTGATCGAGCCGCGCTGGGGGCGCCGCGGGCACGGCAGCCGGCTGCTGGCCGCGGCCGTCGACCATTGGCGCGACGACGGGTTCAAGTCCGCGGTGGCGTGGGCGTACGACGCGGACGTGGCGATGAAGAAGTTCCTGACCTCGACCGGCTGGGAGCCCGACGGAGCGGCCCGGGCCCTGGACGTCGACGACATGCTCGTCCCCCAGGTGCGGCTGCACACGGCGTTGTCCGTGGAAGATCTCGGGGAAGGTCAGCTCCCGGTCGCCTGACGGCGCGCCCGGAAGGCCGCGACCCGCGCACGGTTCTGGCAAGTGAGGGAGCAGAAGCGGCGACGACCGGCCGGCGAGACGTCGAGGTAGACGTCGGCGCATTGCCGGTCGGCACAGATGCCCAGGCGGTCCGGGTGCTCAGCGAGATGGTCGCGGAGCGCCAGGGCCGCCGACGCGAGCAGGGCGTCGGCCGCCCGGGGCACCCGCCACACGGCGACCAGCCCGCCTTCGGCGACGGCCATCTCCGGGCGTACCTCCGTCTCGGCGAGCATCGCGGTCACCGCGGCCGCCCGCTGGTCCGGATCGCCCTCGGCGAAGACCGCGTGCACCCGGTCGGCAACGGCGGTCTTCTCGGCGTCCGCGCCGGGCGCCTCTCGATGCCCGACCGCACGCGGCTGCGTACCCCAGTCGTTCACCAGCGCGACCAGATCCAGCGGCTCGACCACCATCTCACCATGGTAACGCATTAAAGGCGCTCATCGCGTTGCGCGATCCGACGAGCAATCGTAACGTGAAGACATGACTAGTAGCGTTACAGCCAACTCTCGTCCGTGGGCCGGGCTCGCCGTGCTGGTCCTGCCCTGCCTGCTGGTGGCGATGGACGCGCACGTGCTCAACCTCGCGGTGCCGAAGATCGCTGCCGACCTGCGGCCCAGCCCGGCCCAGCTGCTTTGGATCGTGGACGGGTACGTCTTCCTGGTGGCGGGCGCGCTGCTGGCGATGGGCGCGCTCGGCGACCGCGTCGGCCGGCGCCGGCTGCTGCTGGTCGGGGTGTCCTTCTTCGCCGTCGCCTCGCTGGTCGCCGCCTTCGCCGGCACGGCGACCGAACTCGTGGTCGCCCGCATGCTGATGGGCCTCGCCGGGGCTTCGCTGATGCCCTCCACGCTGGCCCTGATCCGCGGGATGTTCCCCGATGGGCGGCGGCGCACGGTCGCGCTCGGCGTGTGGGCGGCGAGCTTCTCCCTCGGCGGCCTGCTCGGGCCCGTGGTCGGCGGCGTCTTCCTGGAGGCGTTCTGGTGGGGCGCGGTCTTCCTGCTGGCGGTGCCGGTCGCGGTGCTGCTGCTCACGCTCGGCCCGCGCCTGCTGCCGGAGTTCCGCCAACCCGAGGGAGATGGCTTCGACGTGATCGGTGCGGCGCAGAGCCTGGTCGCGCTTCTGGCCATCGTGTACGCGATCAAGCACGTCGCCGAGGGCGGCGGCGTCACCGGCACGGTCGCCGCGGCCGCGACCGGTGTCCTCGTCGGCGCGGCGTTCGTGCGCCGGCAGCGCCGCCGCGTACGCCCGATGATCGACCCGGCGCCGTTCCGGGCCCCCACCGTCCGAGTCGCCCTGCTCGCCAACGCGCTCACGTTCTTCGCCCTCTACGGGACACAGGTCGCCACCGCGCGACACCTCCAGGTGGCGCTCGGCCTCTCGCCCCTCACCGCCGGGCTGTGGACGGTCCCGCCCACGCTGGCCTACCTGGCCGCCACGGCTGTCGGCCCGGTCGCCGTCCGCCGCTTCCCACCGGTGCGGGTCATCGGCGTCGCCCTGCTCGTGATCGCCGCCGGCTACGCGCTCATCGCGGTCACCGGCGGCGTGGCCGGCATCGTCGCCGGCGGCATCGTCGTCTCGTTCGGCCTGGCTCCCGCGTTCACGCTGGCCACCGACCTGGTGGTGGCGGGCGCGCCGCCGGAGCAGGCGGGCACGGCGGGCGCGGTCTCGGAGACGGGCGCGGAGCTGGGCGGGGCGCTGGGCATCGCGCTGCTGGGGTCGCTGGGCGTGGCGGTGCATCGGCACGTGGGCCTCGACGAGTCGTTCGCGGCCATCACCGGTGCGGCGGCGCTGGTCGCCGGGGCGATGGCGGTGATCGCGCTGCGGGCGGCGAGGGCCTGTGGACGACGCCGCGAAAACGTCGTACCCGTGCCGTAACTTCAGGCCCACCCAGTGCCGGGGTGGGGGGTGGCGGCGGCCCGCCGCGCCGCGGCTTCGCAGCGTCCCCAAGGCGCGCGGCGGAGTGGCGGCGTGCCGAGGCACGCGCCGGTGGCGGCGCGCCTCGCGGTGGGACCGACGGCGGAGCGTCAGTCGAGGATCGCGTCGAGGCCGATCGTCAGGCCCGGACGGTTCATGACGGCCCGGACCGCCATCAGCACGCCCGGCATGAAGGACGACCGGTCCAGCGAGTCGTGCCGGATCGTCAGCGTCTCGCCGGCCGTACCGAAAAGCACCTCCTGGTGGGCCACCAGGCCCGCCGCCCGCACCGCGTGCACCCGGACCCCGTCGATCTCGGCCCCGCGCGCGCCCGCCTGCTCCTCCTTGGTCGCGTCCGGCATCGGGGCGCAACCGGCGGCAGCCCGCGCCGCCGCGATCAGGCGTGCGGTGTGCGTCGCCGTGCCCGAGGGCGCGTCCAGCTTGCGCGGGTGGTGCTGCTCGATGATCTCCACCGACTCGAAGTAGCGGGCCGCCTTCTGCGCGAACTGCATCATCAGCACCGCGCCGATGCCGAAGTTCGGGGCGATCACCACGCCCACGCCAGGCTTGTGTTCGAGCAGGGTCCGCACCCGGCCGAGCCGCTGCTCGGTGAAGCCGGTCGTGCCGACCACCATGTTGATGCCCTGGTCCACCGCCCAGTGCAGGTTGTCCATCACGACGTCGGGCGTGGTGAAGTCGACGAGCACCTGGGCGCCGGCGTCGGCCGCGTTGAACAGCCAGTCGCCCTCGTCGACCATCGCGACCAGCTCGAGGTCGTCCGCCGCGTCGACCGCCTTGCACACCTCTTTGCCCATGCGGCCGCGGGCGCCGAGCACGCCGACCCGGATCGATTCCTGCACGTCTGTCACAGCGTCACCCTAAACGGTTGCGCCACCAGCGCTCCGCGAACCCCACGACGATGAACACCAGACCGACGTACGCCCAGCCGACCAGCACGTCGATCACCCAGTGCTCGGCCGTGTAGACGAGCGTGAAGGTCATCGCGAGCGGGTACGCCAGCAGCAGCGGCCACCAGCGACGGCGCACCATCGGCAGGAAGAACGCCACCGCCATCATCGCGAACGCGGTGTGCAGCGACGGCATCGCCGCGACCGGGTTGGACGCCTCCACCTGCAGCGCGTTCAGCGTGTTGCCGGCGCCGTGCAGACCGATCGCGTCCCAGCCGTTGGTGGAGATGCGGGTGACCTGGACCAGCGAGCCGTGCTCCGGTTCGGCCGCCCACCACGGCGGCGCCGCCGGATACAGGAAGTACGTGATCAGCCCGGCGACGCACAGCGTGAACCACCGGCGCATGAACCGCGCCCACTGTGGACGCGACCGCATCCAGAGCAGCACCGCGATGGTCGGCACGGTCAGGAAGTGCGAGAAGTACACGATCGAGACGACCACCTCCCACCACTGCACGACTCCGGGCTCGTACAGGTGCTGTTGCAGCCACTCGGTCGGCACGTGACCGAAGAAGAGGAGCCGGTCGGCGGCGATCAGCGGATGCACGTGCGGCTCGAAGAGGTTGTCGGCGTAGCCGCGGGAGATGTTGTAGACGGCCAGCAGCACGCAGATCGGCAGCCAGTCGCGCAGGAAGCGCAGGTGCTCGCGCCACGGCCGGTCGTTGCGCCACGCGATGGTGGCCAGCCACAGCCAGCCGAACGCGATCAGCGGATCGCTGGTCGGCACGCCGATGAAGTACGTGCCGACGGCGAACACGACCGCCCAGACGGTCATCCCGATGACGCGCCGCTTCGTCATCGTGTCCTTCGGCGGCGACGGCGTGAGGGTCGCGGTCACAGCGGACCCACCATGGCCAGGGACATCGGCTGGCCGAGCAACTCGGCGGCGATCTGATTCACCTCGTCGAGGGTCACCGCGTCGACCCGGGCGAGCAGTTCGTCGACGCTCATCAGGTCGTCGTAGAGCATCTCGGACTTGGCGATCCGGCTCATCCGGGAGCCGGTGTCCTCGAGCCCGAGCACGTACGCGCCCTTGACCATGCCCTTGCCGCGGGCCAGCTCCTCGGCCGTCACGCCCTTGGCGGCGACCGCGGCCAGCTCCGTGCGGGTCAGGTCGAGCACCTCGTCGACCTTGCCGGGCGCGCATCCGGCGTAGACGCCGAGCGTGCCCGCGTCGGCGTACTGCGTGTCATAGGAGTAGACCGAGTACGCGAGCCCGCGCTTCTCCCGGATCTCCTGGAACAGCCGGCTCGACATGCCGCCGCCCAGCACGTTGTTCAGCACGCCAAGCGCGAACCGCCGCTCGTCGAGCCGGCCGATCCCGATGCCGCCGAGCACGAGGTGCGCCTGCTCGGTCTCGCGGTTGCGCACGATGGTCTGCGCCGGCAGTGTCTTGATCTTTCCGGCCGGCCGCCGTTTCTCCGGGGCCGCTTCCGTCGCGGTGAGCGGTGTCCCGGCCAGCGCCTTGCGCACCAGCTTGACCACGGTGGAGTGCTCGAGGTTGCCGGCCGCCGCGATGACGATCCGCGGGGCGGTGTAGCGGCGGCGGTAGAAGCCGTTGATCTGGGTACGCGTCATCGGCGAGATCGTCGCCTCGGTGCCGGAGATCAGCCGCCCGAGCGGCGTCGCCGGCCCGAAGATCGCCTCGGTGAAGACGTCGTGCACCTCGTCACCGGGCTCGTCCTCGTGCATAGCGATCTCCTCGAGGATCACGCCACGCTCGGTCTCCACGTCGGCCGGGTCGAGGATCGAGGAGGCCACCGCGTCGCAGAGCACGTCCACCGCCAGTGGCAGGTCGGCGTCCAGCACCCGCGCGTAGTAGCAGGTGTACTCCTTCGTGGTGAAGGCGTTGGTCTCGCCGCCGACCGCCTCGATCTCCGCGGAGATGTCCAGCGCGGTGCGCTTCTCGGTGCCCTTGAAGAGCAGGTGCTCGAGGAAGTGGGAGGCGCCGGACATGGTGGCGGTCTCGTCGCGCGACCCGACGTTGACCCACACCCCGACCGAAGCGCTGCGGGTGGTCGGGATGGTCTCGGTGACGATGCGCAGACCGCTGGGCAGGACGGTCCGGCGTACGCCGTCCTGCACCTTCTGGGTAAGAACGCGGGCCGGC
>NZ_JBFAZH010000084.1:0-12935 GCF_040681735.1 Actinoplanes sp. NPDC051633
CGACAGACGACAAGCGCCGCCCCCATTCTTCCGGGGACGGCGCTTTCGTCTGTCCGTCAGCGGACGATCTCGCCCTCGACGACCTCACCCTCGACCACGTCGGCGGACGCAGTGGAGGCGGTGGAGGCTGGGCGCGCCGTGACCGGCTCGGCGGGCGCGGGCCGCGGGGAGGCGGGCTCGGTCACCGGGTCACCGCGGCGCACCCGCACCCGCCTGGGTCCGAAGAGGTCACCGGCCACGGCCGTGGAGATCTGGCGCTCGGCGAGGCGCCGCGCGCCGCGCACGGCCAGCCCGCGCAACGGCGGGATCAGCAGCAGCAGTCCGGCCGCGGCCGTGATGAACCCGGGCACCGCCAGCAGCAGCGCGCCCAGCAGCCCGACCAGGGAGTTGCTGACCTGCCGGCCGGGTGGCTGCCCCGACTCGGCCGCGGCCCGGAAGGCCCGCCAGCCCTTGATGCCCTCGCGGCGCAGCAGCGCCAGCCCGGCGACGCTGGCCGCCAGCAGCGCGAGCAGCGCCCATCCGGCGCCGATCGCGTTCGCCACGACCACGAAGAGGGCGATCTCCGCGAACGCGAGCAGCAGGAGACCGATCGGAACGAGAGCCAGACTGCGGCGTGTCATACCTCCAGCATGACACGCCCGCACTGAGTCACCGCTGTGAGAAAGCTGGGCTCACAGCCATCTCACGGCCAGGTCGAACCCCGTCGCGGCCGGCGGCCCAGCTTGCTGAGCAGGGTGTCCCGGCGCGCCTGCAACCCCCAGGTGGTGACCCGCATAAGCTGCTCGCGGAAGACGTTGGAGCTCATCTTGCTGTCGCCGCGGACCCGCTCGGTGAAGGTGATCGGCACCTCGATCAGCTTGAATCCCTGCCGGTACGCCCGCCAGGCCAGCTCCACCTGGAACGAGTAGCCCTGCGAGGCCACGCTGGGCACGTCGATCGCGTCGAGGACGGCCATCCGGTACGCCCGGTAGCCGCCGGTCGCGTCCCGGAACGGCATGCCCAGCGCCATCCGGATGTAGATGTTGCCGCAGCGCGACAGCAGCAGCCGGTGCACCGGCCAGTTGTGCACCGAGCCGCCTGGGATGTAGCGGGTGCCGAGCACCGCGTCGTGGGTATGCAACGCGTCGAGCAGCCTGTGCAGCTCCTCGGGGGCGTGCGAGCCGTCCGCGTCCATCTCGACGACGACGTCGTACCCCTTGTCCTTGGCCCACGCGAACCCGGCGACATACGCCGCGCCCAGGCCCTCCTTGCCGGCCCGGTGCAGGACGAACACGTGGTTGTCGGCCGCCGCCAGCTCATCGGCGATGGTGCCGGTGCCGTCCGGGGAGTTGTCGTCCGCGACGAGGATGTCCACCGAGGGGGTCGCGCGCCGCACCCGGTCGACGATCAACCGGATGTTCTCCGCCTCGTTGTAGGTAGGGATGATCACGAGGACCCGACCGATCCCCGGATATCCTTCCGCCTCGCCCACCGTTCCTCCGGACTCGTCTAGCTCCCGGCGCGACGCCGGCGGCGCCGCATCGGCAGCGCCCCCACCATGGCGATGACGGCCAGTGCGGCAGCCGCCACTTCGGGCCAATGGCCCAAGCGCGTCGCCAGCGTACGCGTAGCGCTCATCCGCATCTCACCCACCACCACCGCCGGGACATTGAAACCCGTCGAAGCCTTGAGGCGCCCATCGGCGTCCACCAGCGCGGACACCCCCACCGTCGACACCATCAGCGCCTCCCGGCCGTGCTCGACCGCGCGCAGCCGCACCATCGCGAGCTGCTGGCGGGCCTCGGCCTCGTTGAAGGTGGCGTTGTTGGTCTGCACGGCGAGGATCTGCGCGCCGCCGGTGACGGTGTCGCGGACGATCCCGTCGTACGCCACCTCGAAGCAGATGACATCGCCGACGGTGATCGCACCGGCCCGGATGACTCCCGGCGTGCTGCCGCCGACCATGTCACGGACCAGGTCGACCTTCTCCCCGGCGACGAACCGGGCGATCGGCCGCAGCGGCATGTACTCCGCGAACGGGACCGGGTGCCGCTTGATGTAGGTCTGCGCCTGGTCGGGGCCGACCACCGGCTGCCAGAGCAGCCCGGCGTTCTTGATCTCGTTGGGGCGGTCGCCGCGCAGCACCGTGCCGACCAGGATCGGCGCGCCGATCGTGGACGCGGCGCGGGCGATCTCCTGGGCGGCGTCCTGGTTGCGCAACGGGTCGATGTCGCTCGAGTTCTCCGGCCACACCACCAGGTCGGGCCGGGGCTGCTTGCCCTCCGAAACGTCGTTGGCCAGGTTGAGCGTGCCGTTGACGTGGTTGTCGAGCACGGCGCGGCGCTGGGCGTTGAAGTCCAGGCCGAGGCGCGGCACGTTGCCCTGCACGATCGCGACCACCTGCGCCGGCCCGGCCGGCTCGGCGAGCGGGACCAGCACCGGCCCGGCCATCACCAGGGCGCCGAACGCCAGGTACAGCAGGATCGCGGGGCCCGGCCGGCGACGCCACAGCAACGCGACCAGCGCCCCGCCGGCGGCCGCCACCGCGAAGGTCACCAGCGGGGCGCCGCCCCACACGGCGAGCCGCAGCGCGGGCGCGTCGTCCTGGCTGAACGCGAGCCGGCCCCACGGAAACCCCCCGAACGGGGCACGGTCGCGGGCCGCCTCCATCGCCGTCCAGAGCAGCGCCGTCAGGAGCGGCCACAGCAGCCGGTAGCGGTCGATCATCGGGGACAGCCAGGCCGACGCGAGGCCGAGCAGGCCGAAGAACGCCGCCTGTGCGGTGGACAGCAGCACCCAGGGCAGCCACCCGCCCGCGAACGTGGTCCACCACAGCAGCGGGAGGAAGAGCACCAGCCCGGCGATCATCCCGACGCCGAAACCGCCGCGCAGCCGCCGCCGGTGGGTCGCCGCGGCCAGCAGCGCCACCCCGGCCGGCGACAGCCACCACAGGCCGTAGGGCGGCAGGGCGACCAGCAGGGCCACGCCGGCGAGCACCGCCAGCACCAGCGACGACCGCAGCCGCAACGGTGCCCCGGCCGGCGCCGGCGCGGAGGCCGGGGCGGGCCCGGCGGGGGTCTGCAGCGTCATCTCCACGGCCGGAAGGCTACCCGGAGGCGAAGACCGCCCGGCAAGATCGGCCGGACGGGATGAGGGACGGAAGCGGGGCACGGGCTCCACACCCGCACCCCGCCTGCTCCCTTGGTCCGCCCGCGGATGGCATGGCAGGCGGCATCACGAACACCTTCGGACCGGCCCGCCGCGAGCTGGCTGCCCTCGCCGCGCCGTTGTCTACTGGCCCCGGTCCACCCCCTGGCCCACACCGGAGACACGGCTGGTCCGCGCCGCCCCGCCGACCCCCACCCCCTGGACCTGGCGTACGCGCCTTGCTCGGGCCGGCCCGGTCAGGCAACCGGGCCGAGAGCAAGAAGCGCGGCCAGTGGGCGAAGGAACGAAGCGAACAACACCCGTTTCCCGCGTTGGACCTGACGACGGTACGTCCGACCCCCGGAGGCCTGTCAACCGTCTGTCCCGCGCGTGGGCGTGTCGCGTTCATCGGCGTGTCATCGGGTGTACCCGAACGGGCCACCCGCCGCCTCCAGGTCGCTGAGCAGGCCGGCCGCGGCGACCGGATGGTCGGCGGCCAGCAGACCGGCCGCGGCCAGCACGTACCGACTGTCGATCATCCGACGGGCCGTCCGCGGGGGCGCCCAGCCGCCGCCTGTGTCACCCATCACAGCCTCGAGCACGTCCGCCCCACCGCCGTGCCGCAACACGCCGCCGGAGCCGATCACGCGGGTGACCGAGCTGAGGTCACGGCCGCGGGCGTGCCGGCGCAGCGCCAGGATCGCGGCGGCCGAGGCGACGCTCACGTCGGAGTCGCCGGCCGGCGGCAGCCGGGCCGCGGCGGCAGCGGCGACGGTGGCCGGGGCGCTCACCGCCACCCCCAGGTCGCCCTCGACCGTGCGGGAACGCCACTGGTTGCCCGCCACGTCGGCGAACAGCGACTCGTCCGGGACCAGTGCCGAGTACACGTCCGTGGTGGCGCCACCGACGTCGACGACCAGCACGCCCGTCTCGGTGGTGTCGGCGAGGAGCTCGACGCCGGCCAGGACCGCGTCGGGGGTGGCCGCGCGGACCAGCGAGGTGAACCGGCGGCCGCGGGAGAGCCGCTTCCCGCCGATCACGTGCCGCAGGAACACCTCCCGGATGGCCGCGCGGGCCGGACCGGGATCGAGGACACCGATCCGCGGCAGGACGTTTCCGGTGACGGTCACGTCGAGGCCGCGATCGGTCAGCAGGGCGGCGGCTTCCGCGCGGACCTCGGCGTTGCCCGCGACGACCACCGGGAGCCGCACCCGGGCCGTGCCCAGCCGCCGGGCGTTGTGCAGCAGCACCTCGCCGTCGCCGCCGTCGGTGCCGCCGACGAGCAGGATCACATCCGGACGCGCGGCCCTCAGCGCAGCGATGGCCGCGCCGTTCAGCAGACCGGCCGCGACGTGCACCACCTGCGCGCCCGCCGACAGCCCGGCCCGATGCCCGGCCTCCGCGGTGACCAGCGCCTCGTAGCCCACGACGGCCAGCCGCAGCCCACCGCCCGCCGACGAACAGACGTACATCTCCCCGGTGCCGCCGAGCTCGGTCACGGCTTTGTCGAGACCGGTCAGCACGTCGGTGTCCGACGTGGTCGGCACCTCCGACCGCGCGATCAGCGCACCGTCGTCGAGAGAGACCAGGCACGCCTTCGTGTACGTGGACCCGACGTCCACGCAGACGGCGTTCGTCACGTGCTGGCCGGGACGACCACCGTGCCCGTGGCGGTCACGGCGACGATCGGCTCGGCCAGCACCGAGGCGCCCGACCCCTCGGTGCCCCGGCACACCACGACGGAGGAGAAGTCGATCGTCCGCGACCGGGTGCCCATCCGGGTCACCGTCGCGGTCACCTCGAGGATGTCGCCGGCCCGCACCGGCGCCTTGAACTGGACGTCCGAGTACGACGCGAACAACCCCTCGTCCCCGTCCAGCTGAATGCACACCTCGGTGGCGACGTCGCCGAACAGTCCCAGCGAATACGCGCCGTCCACCAGATGCCCGGCGTAGTGGGCGTGCGAGTAGGGGACGTAGCGACGATGAACGACCGTGATCACTTCTTCTCCCCCGCAATCGCGTGCACCAGATAGGACGCCACCTCGCGCGGCGTCGTACCCCGTCCGAAGATCCGATCCACTCCCAGCTCCGCGGCCATCAGCTCGTCGAACCGCGGCCCGCCCGCGATCAGCAGCGGCCGCTTGCCCACCGGCAGGGCCTCCCGGAACGCCGCGGACAGCGCCCGGGTGTTCTTCAGGTGCGCGTCGCGCTGGGTCACCACCTGTGACACCAGCACCGCGTCCGCCTTCTGCTCGCGGGCCGTCTCCACCAGCTCGGGCACCGACACCTGCGCGCCCATGTTGGTGACCGCCAGCTCCCGGTACGACTCCAGGCCCTTCTCCCCCGCGATGCCCTTGAGGTTGAGGATCGCGTCGATGCCGACGGTGTGCGCGTCGCTGCCGATGCACGCCCCGACCACGCTGAGCCGCCGGCGCAGGCGCCGCTTGATCACCGCGTTGATCTCCTTGGCGGACAGCAGCGGGTAGTCCCGCTCGACGATCTGCACCTGATCGGTGTCGACGAGGTGGGCGACCTTGCCGTAGACCACGAAGAAGGTGAACCCGCCGCCCATCTGCTTGGCGTGCACCACCATCGCCGGGTCCATGCCCATCTTTCCGGCGAGCTGCAGTGCGGCCCCCTCGGCGCGCTTGTCGTGCGGGATCGGCAGCGTGAACGACAGCTGCACCATGCCGTCGCCGGTGGTGTCGCCGTACGGCCTGATGATCATGATTCCTCCACCGGCGTGAAGTAGTCGTCCTCCTTGCGGGCCACGCCGTCCAGGCCCTTGCCGCGGTCGGCGGGCCGCCGCATGATCCCGAACGTGCCGTCGGCGATCGCGTTCAGCAGGGTGTCGTCGGCGATCCTCGCCAGCAGGTCGACCGCCTCGGCCAGGACCTGCCGGCCGCGCTGCTGGATGAAGCCGCCCTTCACCGGGGCGAAGTCCTCGTGCAGGTTGCCGGCCGCGTTCAGCACGTAGTGCACGTTCTGCAGGGCGATGTCGCGGTCGGACAGCCACGGCGTGACCACCGCCTCGGTCATCATGCCGACCAGCAGGATGCCCTGACCGGTCATCGTCCCGGCCAGGTTGAAGAACCCGTCCAGCAGGTTGCCGCGGAACACGTCGCCGGTCATGTGCTTGGTCGGCGGCATCCACTTCAGCGGCGCGTCCGGGAACAGCTCCCGGGCCAGCAGCGCGTGCGCCAGCTCGAGCCGGAACGACTCCGGCACGTCCGGGTTGATCTCGAACGCGTGCCCGATGCCCAGCTGCCAGTCCGCCAGCCCGGCCTCGTGCGCGAAGAACTCGTTCAGCAACTGCGAGACGGTGACCGTGTGCGCGGCCTCGACCGCGTCCGCCGTGGTCAGGTAGTTGTCCTCGCCGGTGTTGATGATGATCCCGGCGCGGGCGTGCACCTGCCGGGAGAACCGCTGGTCGACGAACGTGCGGATCGGGTTGATGTCGCGGAACAGGATCCCGTACATCGAGTCGTTCAGCATCATGTCGAGCCGTTCCAGGCCGGCCATGACGGCCATCTCCGGCATGCAGAGCCCGCTGGCGTAGTTCGTGAGGCGGACATAACGACCCAACTCGCGGGAGGTGACATCGAGGGCCTCGCGCATCAGGCGGAAGTTCTCCTGCGTCGCGTAGGTGCCCGCGAAACCCTCCCGGGTCGCGCCCTCGGGCACGTAGTCCAGCAGCGACTGACCGGTCGAGCGGATCACCGCGATCACGTCCGCACCGGCCCGCGCCGCCGCCTGCGCCTGCGGGATGTCCTCGTAGATGTCGCCGGTCGCCACGATCAGATAGATCCACGGCCGCCGCGGGGCGTCGCCCCAGCGTCTGATCAGCCGTTCCCGCTCGGCGCGGCGCCGGTCGAGGAGCGCGAGGCCGGCGCGGGTCGCCCTGGTCGCCGCCCGCCGGGCCGCGGTGACCTCCGGGCGGGCATCGGGTACGCGGAACCGCACGGCCCCAGCCGCCGCCTTCTGCGCGAGCTCCGTCAGATCGGCCAGGCCCTCGGTGCGCAGGGCGTGGAACGCCGGCACCGACACACCGTGCCCCAGCCCGACGTCCGCGACGACCGCGTCGACCAGCCGGTTCACCCAGGGAATCCCGTCCGGGTCGGCACCCTGCACACCGGCGAGCCGCAGCACCGCCCGCTCCACCGAGACCGTGGTGTGCGACCGGGCCAGGTCCACCACCGGCTGCCCGGCACGCGCCGCTAGGCGGCGCGCCTTGCGCACCAGCCGCGGATCCAGATCGAGCTTCCCAGCCACTGTTACTCCATTTCCGCGTAGATCGTCTCGCCGTGCAGCACCGTCCGGCGGCACACCGGCCGCTCCGGGACGACGCCCTCCGCGTCCTGCAGCAGCACCGGGAGCCCGTTGTGGACACCACCCGGCGTGTCCCACACCGCGAACGTCGCCGACTGCCCCGGCGACAGCACGCCCACACCGTCCTGCCCGGCGGCCCGCCAGCCGCCCCGCGACGACGCCGCGAACGCCGCCCGCACACTCATCCGGAAGGCCGGGTTCCGGGGCGCCGCCGCGGCCGCCACCGTCGTCCACGGGTCCTGCACCGTCACCGGCGAGTCCGACCCGAAGGCCAGGGCCACCCCGGTCGCGTGCATCTGCCCGATCGGGTTCGACGCCATCGCCCGCTGCACGCCGAGGGCTTGCGCGTACATCCGGTCCGGGCCGCCCCACAGCAGGTCGAAGACCGGCTGCACGCTGGCCACCACGCCGAACTCCACCATCCGCGCGATCATCGGCTTGTCGATCAGCTCGACGTGCTCGATGCGATGCCGGCCCTCGCGCAGCCGGTCCACCCCCACCGCCTTCGCCGCGATCGCGAAGCCCTCCAGCACCTCCTCGATCGCCGCGTCCCCGATCGCGTGGAAGCCGCCCTGCACCCCGGCACTCACGCAGTCGAGCAGGTGCTCCCCCGCCTGGTCCGCGGTCACGAAGGCCTCGCCGCAGCCGGCCCCGTCCGCGTACGCCGAACGCACCGACGCCGTCCGCGACCCGAGCGCACCGTCCGCGTACAGATCGCCCCCGGCGCCCGCCGCGCCCATCTCCCGCGCCTTCGCCGCCCCGCCCAGCTCACCCCAATAGCCGAACACCTGCGGCAGGCCCGTGCCGGACAACGCCAGAACCGACGCGAAATCGGCCTCGCTGGAGGTGCCCGGCCCGCCGCACTCGTGCACCGACGCGATCCCCAGCGACGCCGCCCGCGCCAGCGCCGTGCGCTGCGCGGCCGTCCGCTGCGCCGCCGTCACCGAGCCGAGCGCGACCGCCCGCACCGCGTGATGCTCATGCTCCCGCACCAGCCCCGACCCGTCGTGCCCGTCCCCCGCGGCCGCGAGCAGCGCTGTCGAGCACAGCGCCGAATGGATCGACGCCTGCGTCAGATACACCCGCCGGCCCTGCGCCGCCCGATCCAGATCGGCCGCCGTCGGCAACGTCTGATCCGGCCAGAACGACTCGTCCCAGCCGTGCCCGAGGATCACCGCGTCCGAGGGCCGGCCCGCCGCGGCGGCCGTCACCGCATCGAGCACCTCGGCCGCCGACCGGGCGCCGGACAGGTCGAGGCCGTCCAGCACCAGGCCCGTGTCGGTCGCGTGGACGTGCGCGTCGACGAACGCAGGCGTCACCAGCGCGCCGTCCAGGTCCACGGTGGCGTCCGCCGGGGGCGCGTCGGCCGCCGCGCCCAGCCACGCGATCCGGCCGTCGCGCACCAGCATCGCCGTCGCCCGGGGATCGGCCGCCGAATAGATGGAGCCGCCGGAGAACAAGGTCGAAGTCATGCCGGTCAGTGTCCCGCGATGCGCTGCTCGTACAGCGCCCGGACCGCGGGTGTCTTCCGCAACACGTCCAGCGCGAACGCGGCATGCCCGGGCACGTACCCGTTGCCGATCAGCATCGTCACGTCCGCGGCCAGGCCCTCCGCGCCCAGCGCGGCCGCCGCGAAACTCGTCGCCATCGAGAAGAAGATCACCGTGCCGCCGGGCGCCGTGGCCAGGATCGCGCCGTGCTCGCACCCCGGCACGTCCACGCACACCACGGTCACCGTCGCCGGGCCGCCCAGCGCACCCGACACCGCCTCGGAGACCTGGACCGGGTCACGGGCGTCGGCGATCGCGACGTGATCGGCCAGGCCGGCCTGCTCCAGCAAGTCGCGCTCGCCGGCGGAGACGACGATCCCGACGGTACGAGCACCAGCGAGCCGCGCCGCCGCCAGCGCCAGCGACCCGGACTTCCCGGCCCCGCCGAGCACCGCCACCGTGGGAGTTTCAAAGTGGTAGCCCACAAGGGCATCCGGGGCGTCGACAGCCTCCTGGCCTACCACTGTGTAACGACGCACCACCCGGTCGGTCAGGGCCGGGGCGCCGCACACATCGAAGACGGCCAGCGCCAGCTCCGGCGGCAGATCGTCGGGCAGCACCGCCACCACCGAGCGGCCGAACAGGATCGCGTGGCCGGCGGCCGGGACCTGCTCGCTCAGCCCGTCCCAGCCGGCCAGCCCGTCGGTGATGGCGAGCGGTGTCAACGTCAGCGACACCAGCGTGGCCACCCGGTCCCCCGGCTTCACCGGCAGCGGCGACGACGGGCCGACCTCGTCGACCACGCCGATCAGCATGCCGCCCGAGCCGGTCACCGGGTTCTGCATCTTGCCGCGCGTACCGATGATCTCCAGAACCTCGGCACGCACCGCGGCGCCGTCCCCGCCGTGCTTCTCGGCCAGCTGGCGGAAGCTCGCCGCGTCCAGATTGAGCCGCTCCACCCGGATGCGCACCTCGTCGGCGGCGATCTCCGGCCGCGCGTCCAGCCGCCACGCCGCCTGCGGCAGCACACCGGCCGGCTCGAGCACCCTCGTCAGCCCCACCGACATCGTCATCCCCTCGCTTCTCCTACGAAACATTGCGTCCGGTCGCCCCTTTACCGTAAATCCTCCGCCCGTCGGGTTTCCAGACCGCAGATTCTTCATTATGGTCGACGTATGACGGACCTGACCAACGGCCAGCCCTACGAGTACCGGCGGGTGCCGCTGGTGGAGCCCGACTGGACGAGGTTCCCCGGATGGCGCGACGTGACCACCGCCCAGTGGGAGTCCGCCCAATGGCAGCGCGTGCACTGCGTCAAGAACGCCAAGCAGCTCCGCGCCGTCCTCGGCGACCTGGTGGACGAGACGTTCTACACCGACCTGGAGACGGACCAGCAGCGCCTGGCCACCATGTCGATGCTGATCCCGCCCCAGATGATCAACACGATGGTGCCCCACCAGGTGCCCGACACGGCCTCGTTCTACGCCGACCCGGTGCGCCGCTACATGATCCCGGTCGCCACCGACCGCTACCTCGACTGGCCGTCACACCCGCACGCCACCCGCGACTCCCTGCACGAGCACGACATGTGGGTCGCCGAGGGCCTCACCCACCGCTACCCCACCAAGGTGCTCGCCGAGCTGCTCTCCACCTGCCCGCAATACTGCGGGCACTGCACACGGATGGACCTGGTCGGCAACAGCACCCCGCAGGTCGACAAGCTCAAGTTGACCCTCAAGCCGGTGGACCGCTACGACGCCCACCTCGCCTACCTCAAGGCCCACCCCGGCGTCCGCGACGTGGTGGTCAGCGGCGGCGACGTGGCCAACGTGCCGTGGAAGCAGCTCGAGGCGTACCTGATGGGTCTGCTCTCCGTGCCCACCGTGCGCGACATCCGGCTGGCGACGAAGGCGCTGATGGGCCTGCCGCAGCACTGGCTGCAGGGTGACGTCGTCGAGGGCCTCAACCGGGTCGCGATCACCGCCGAACGGCGCGGCGTCAACCTGGCCGTGCACACCCACGTCAACCACGTGAACTCGCTGACCCCGCTGGTCGCCCGCGCGGCCCGGATGCTGCTCGAGGTCGGCGTGCGCGACGTGCGCAACCAGGGTGTGCTCATGCGCGGCGTCAACGCCACGTCGACCGACCTGATGGACCTGTGCTTCGGGTTGCAGGGCGAGGCCGGCATCCTGCCGTACTACTTCTACATGTGCGACATGATCCCCAACGCCGAGCACTGGCGGGTCCCCGTCTGGCACGCCCAGCAGCTGCAGCACGACATGATGGGCTACCTGCCCGGATACGCGACCCCGCGAATCGTGTGCGACGTGCCGTTCGTCGGCAAGCGCTGGGTGCACATGGTCGCCGAGTACGACCGCGAGCACGGCATCTCGTACTGGACCAAGAACTACCGCACCTCGATCGAGCAGACCGACGACGAGGCGCTGAGCAAGCTGTACGCGTACTACGACCCGATCGACTCGCTGCCCGAGTCGGGTCAGGACTGGTGGCGCAAGCAGATCGCGGAATGACGAACGGCCCCGCCTGAGGCGGGGCCGTTCGACTATATGGATCCGAGCCTTACTGCGGTCGGGACCTCTGCTTCGGTCGCGATCAGCTGAAGGCGTCGCGTACGTCCCGACCGGCGTCCTTCACGTGCTCGCCGGCCTGGCGGGTCTTCGCGGCGGTCGCCTGCGCCTGACCCTCGGCCTGCAGCCGCTCGTTGTCGGTCGCGTCGCCGACCTTCTCCTTGGCCTTGCCGGCCAGCTCATCAGCCTTGTTCTTGGCCTTGTCGGTGAAGCTCATCGATCTCAACCTCCTCGGTCACCCGGAAACGTGCCCGGCCTACGCCGGCGCTAAACAGGTCACTTCGCGTAGAGCGTCCTAGGAAACCGGACTATATGATCACCGATGTGTACGACCACTGCGCGCACGCCAACTCCTTCGGCCCCGCGGCCCACGTGTACGAGCGCGGCCGTCCCCCGTACCCCGAAGAGGCCCTCGACTGGCTGCTCCCACCCGGCACCCCACGGGTCCTCGACCTGGGTGCGGGCACCGGCAAACTGACCCGGCAGCTCACCGGGCGCGGCCTCGAGGTGACCGCCGTCGACCCGTCCGAAGGCATGCTCACCGAGCTGCGCCGGGTGCTGCCCGACGTGCCCGCGCATGTGGGCACGGCCGAGTCCATCCCCCTGCCGGACGGCTCGGTCGATGCCGTGCTGGTCGCGCAGGCATGGCACTGGGTCGACCCGGAACGCGCCGTGCCGGAGATCACCCGCGTCCTGTCCCCCGGCGGCCGGCTGGGCCTGCTGTGGAACGTCCGCGACGACGGCGAGGACTGGGTACGCCGCCTCGGCGAGCTCATCGACAGCCCGGAGCAGGACCGCAGCACCGACGTCGGCCCGCCGTTCGGCCCGGTCCAGCACCACCGGGTGCGCTGGACCCACCGGATCAGCCCGGACAGCCTGCTCGACCTGGTCTCCTCGCGCAGCAGCGTGATCCTGCTGCCGCCCGCCGAACGCGCCGGGCTGCTCGCCCAGGTGCGCCAGCTGATGGTCACACATCCGGCGCTGGTCGGCCGCACCGGCTTCACGCTGCCGTACGTGACCGAGTGCGCACGCACCGACCTGCAGGCATGACCGTTGTCCTGACCCTCGTCGACGGCGACCACCGCGGCGGACGGGCGGTCGGCGCTGGAGAACGCGGCGGCGGCCCCGCCCGGAGCCATCCCGCCCGCGCTATCTGATCACCGAGCCGGGTGTGGGGTATCAATGCACCCCTTGAACGGCGCCTTGCGCTGGGCTGGGCTGAGTCGGCGGCGTCAGTCGCGGGTCGGGCTTGGTGCGGCCGGATCAGGGAGACGTCGTGGTTGCGGATGGCAGCCACGCCGGCCAGTCGCGGGCCAGGCTGGGAACGGCCCGGCACGGTGACATCGTGGCCAAGGCGGCAGCCACGCCGGCCAGTCGCGGGCCAGGCTGGGAACGGCCCG
>NZ_JBFAZH010000085.1:0-12892 GCF_040681735.1 Actinoplanes sp. NPDC051633
GTTTCGGCTCGCTGCACGAGGCCCTCCGGGCGGCGACCTAGGTCGCCCGCCCGGCCTCACCGGCAGAGGACCGGTGGGTCGGCGCGCGGCCAGCGCTCGGTTTCGGTTGCGGTGCGCAGGTAGACGCCGGCCGGGTCGGAGCCGGCCAGCCACAACTGGAGGCCGCCGAGGCGGTATCCGCTGTCGAGGGCGTCGTCGGGCGGCGTCGCGGCGGCGGCTCGGCCGTCCACGCGTTCGCCCAGCACACCCTGCGGGTCGCGGACGAACTGGCGGCTCTCCCCGTACTCGCCGCCCGTGGTGCCGACCGGCCAGTTCAGGACCAGGAAGGTGACCGCCTGCCAATCGCAGTGGCTCGCACCGGCGTAGGTGGTCAACTCCCGGCTGCCGACCCGCCGCCCGGCCTTGACCCAGGCGCCGCCGGGCGACGGCGGGTCGAAGTAGGCCGCCACCGGCGACGCGGAGGACGCCGACGCAGCCGGCGCAGCCGGCGGAGCCGGGGACGACCTCGGCGACGGCGCAGCCGGCGTGCACCCCGCCACCAGGACGATGCCCGCGACGATCGGCAGCGCGCGACTACGGCTCATGGCGGTGAGACGCCCGGTCGAACCCTCCCGTTCCAGCCGTGTTGAACGGCCAGCCGTGTTGAACCTCCGCCGTCAGGCCGTGTCCTGCGCGGACAACCGGGACAGGAGTTCCTCCGGCGTGGTGGCCGGGCGGTCGCAGACGAAGCCGCGGCAGACGTAGGCCGTCGGCTCGCCGTTGATCAACGGGCGGCCGGCCAGCAGCGGGACGCCCGGGCGGTCCGGCTCGCCGCTCACAATCACCGCGCCCGGCGGCGCGTGCCGCAAGGCCAACGTCACCAGCTCCGACGGTGCGTCGGTGGTCGCGACGGCGATCTCGTACGGGCCGGCCAGCGCCGCCTCCGCCACGGTCGACGAATAGCCGGCGAATCGCGGGTGCGTCCCGATCAACGGCGCCACCGTCTCCAGCGCCGCGCCCGCCGCCGCTCGATACCGCTCCTCGCCGCTCAACGCCGTGAACGACACCAGCGCCGCGCACACCGCGGACAAACCGGACGGCGTCGCGTTGTCGGTCGGGTCGGCCGGGCGGGTGACGAGCTTCTCGGCGTCGTCCGCGGTGTCGAAGAAGCCGCCCGAGCCGGTCGCGAAGTGGTCCAGCGCCACGTCGAGCAACGTCCGTGCCAGCGACAGCCACCGCCCGTCGCCGGTGGCCTGGTGCACCGCGCAGAACGCCTCCGCCACCGCGCCGTAGTCCTCCAGCACCCCGGCCGGCTCACCGACGACACCGTCGCGGGAGACCCGGCGCAGCCGGCCGTCGACGATGTGCCGGTCGGCCAGCACCGCGGCCAGCTCGACCGCAGGCTCCACGGACGAGCCGGTGAGCTGCGCATGCTCCACCAAGGCGGTGATCGCCAGGCCGTTCCAGGAGGCGACGACCTTGTCGTCGCGGGACGGCTGCGGCCGCGTCGTGCGGGCGGCCAGCAGACGGGTACGCACATCCCGCCAGCGCTCCACCAGCGGCGGATCGGCCGCGTCGATGTCGCGGGCCAGCACCAGCACGCTCGTGCCGTGCTCGAACGTCCCGGTCGTGGTCACGTTGAACAGGTCGGCCGCCCACGCGCCGTCGTCGGGCCCGAGCACCTCTACCAGTTGCGCCGGGGTCCAGGCATAGGTCAGCCCTTCGACCCCGTCGGTGTCCGCGTCCAGCGCCGAGGCCAGCCCACCGGTCGAGGTGGCCAAGGAGTCGAGCAGGAACGACGCCGTCTCGTCCGCGATCCGGCGCGCGAACGGATCACCGGTCAGCCGCCACAGCTGCGTGTAGACCCGCAGCAGCAGGGCGTTGTCGTAGAGCATCTTCTCGAAGTGCGGCACCGTCCACGTCTCGTCCACGGCGTACCGTGCGAACCCGCCGGCCAGCTGGTCGTAGATCCCGCCGCGGCCCATCTGCTCGGCGGTGTGCCGCACGATCTCCAGGTCGCGTTCGCTGCCGGTCCGCTGGTAGCGCCGCAACAGGAACAGCAGGTTCATGTGCGGCGGGAACTTCGGCCGGCCGCCGAATCCGCCGTACCCCTGGTCGTGGTCCTTCGCCAGCGCATCCGCGGCCTGGTCGAGCAGCGCGGCCGAGATCGGCGCGGTCGGCCCGCCGACGAGCTGGGCGCCGCCGATCGCCTGGACCACCGCCGCGCCCTGCTTGACCACGTCGTCGCGCTGGTCGCGCCACGCGGTGGTCACCGACGTGAGCAGCCGCACGAAGTTGGACCGGGGGAAGTACGTGCCGCAGAAGAACGGCTCACCCAAGGGGGTGGCGAAGACCGTCATCGGCCAGCCGCCCTGACCGGTCATGGCCTGCGTGGCGGTCATGTAGACGGCGTCGACGTCGGGCCGCTCCTCGCGGTCCACCTTGATCGCCACGAAGCCGTCGTTGATGAGCTCGGCGACGGCCGAGTCCTCGAACGACTCGTGCGCCATCACGTGACACCAGTGGCAGGCGGCATACCCGACAGAGATAAGCACGGGCACATCCCGGCGCCGCGCCTCAGCGAACGCCTCGTCGCACCAGGGCCACCAGTCCACCGGGTTGTCCGCGTGCTGGAGCAGATATGGGCTGGTCGCGCTGGACAGACGGGAGGCCATGCTCCAAATCTAGACCGCGTCGTCGGCGCGGAGCGGGACGATCTTGGGGGGCGCGGTGTCGGCGAGTTGGCGCAGGGCATACACGATCTTGTCGGCGGGCAGTGGCTGGCAGAAGTGGTAGCCCTGCGCGATCGTGCAACCCAGCGCGAGCAGCGCCGTACGCTGCTCGGTGGTCTCCACGCCCTCGGCCACCACCCGCGCGCCGAGCCGCTCGCCCATCTCGACCGCCCCGCGCACCACCGACTCCGCCGCCGGCGAGTCGATCATGTCGTCGACGAATGAGCGGTCCACCTTGAGCTCGTCCACCGCGACGCGGGTCACCACGGACAGCGACGAATAGCCGGTGCCGAAGTCGTCGATGGAGAGCTGCACGCGCATGTCCCGCAGCGCCGCCAGCACCTCGTCGACGATCTCGTGATCGCTCACCGCCACCGACTCGGTAATCTCGAGCACGAGCTGCCCGGCCGCCATCCGGTGCCGCTTGAGCAGGTCGGAGATCTGCCCGGGCAGCGTCGGGTCGAGCAGGCTGCGGGCCGAGATGTTCACCGAGACCGGCAGGTCGAAGCCGGCCCGGGTCCAGTTCGCGGCGGCCGCCAGCGAGCGGTCCAGCACATATCGGGTGAACGGGGCCAGCAACTCGCTGTGCTCGACGATCGGGATGAACTCGCCCGGTGACAGCTGACCGCGGCGCGGGTGCTTCCAGCGGGTGAGCGCCTCCACCCCGGTCGGCATGCTGCTCGCCAGGTCGACCGCCGGCTGCAGGGCGAGCACGATCTGGTCGCCGGCCGCCAGCGCGTCGCGCAGCTCGGCGAGCATCGCCAGCCGATCGGTCGAGCCGACATCGCGGGCGTTGTCGTACGTGCCCACGGTCATGCACAGCTCGCGGGCCTGCTGCAACGCCAGCCCGGCCCGGCGGGTCAGCTCGGCCACGTCGCCCAGCCCGGCCTGCGACACCACCACGCCGATCCGGCCCTCGACGGAGAGCCGCACGTCGGCGATCTCCATCGGCTGGGCGAGCTGCTCGGCCAGGTCACGGGCCCGCCGCACCACCTGGGTCAGCGGGTTGGGCACCTGGCGCAGGTGCGACGCCGAGTCGGAGATCGTGATCACGGCCGGCATCAGCAGCGCGAACTCGTCGTCGCCGATCCGGGCCACGATCTCGCCGTCGCGGGCCAGGTCGGCGAGCCGCTCGGCGATCTCGATCAGCACCTCGTCGCCGGAGCGGTGCCCGAGGGTGTCGTTGACCTCGCGGAACCGGCACAGGTCGAGCAGCATCATGCCCACGTACTGCTCGCGGTCGAGCGCGCGCAGGGCCTTGTCGCCGCCGGTGAGCAGCCCGTTGCGGTTGGTCAGGCCGGTGAGCGGGTCGCGGATGCCGTCGCGGGTCACCCGCGCCTCCAGCTCACTGAGCCGCTCGTGGGACGCCGCGTCGTGCAACGCCCCGGCCAGCGCGTCGCCGTAGGCGGACACCGCCAGCTCGTCGCGGGCCACGGGCAGGGTCGGCTCGGACAGCCAGACGGTGAGCTCGCCCACCGGGCTGCCGGCCACCGCCATGGTCCGGGTGATCACCGGGCCGGGCAGCCCGGAGGCGGCCACGTCCTGCCCGGGCGCGTCCTCGAAGAACCTGCGCATTCCACCGCCCGGCCGAAGCAACTCGATCTCGACCCGCCGCGCGCCGAAGACATCCATCGCCCCGCGCAGGCCCGCGGAGACGACGTCGGCCTCGACCACACCGGGCAGTGCCGCGGTGGCCCGGGCGAAGGCCGCCCATACCCGGCGCTCCTCCTCGGCCACCAGGTGATGCCGATAGGTCCGCTGCAGCAGCCACAGCGCCGGCGGGAAGGCCAGCAGCCACAGCGGCTCGCGCAGCAGCACCCACAGCCCGAACAGCGCGATCAGCCCGTTGCCGACCAGCATCGGCACCTTGGCGTTCACCGCGCGGACCAGGATCTGCCCGGCGGAGGCGTCGCGGTGCAGCGCGAGCGTCACGGTGGCCAGGCCGAGCGTGATCACGAGGTACGAGCACGCGCCGGCCACCAGCGCGACCAGCATGCGGCTGTCCCCGATCGGCGCGCCCCCGGCCACCGCGGACGCCACCGCGGCGGCCCCGCCGGCGCCGATGGTCAGCGACGACGCCAGGTGGATGAGGTCGGCTGCCGAGCGGTGGTCGCCGAGCCAGGAGATCAGCAGCCACGCGCCCGCGGCGCCGACGAAGGTCGCCAGGGGCAGCCAGCCCGGCGGGGCCAGCGCGAAGCCGAGGATGAAGGCGGCCTCTCCCCACGAGACGCTGACCGTGCCGCGGCCGAGCCGGAAGCGGAGCCGGGCCAGCTGTCCGGCGGCGACCATCGCGGTGGCGACACCCAGGCCGCCGAGAGCGGACAGTGGACCTCCGCTCGGCGCCGAGCCGGGCCGCAGCAGGCCCACGATCACGATCGCCACCGCGACGACGAGGACGATCGCGTTCAGCACCCAAACCTGCCGCGGGCGACCCGCCAGACCGAACCGATCGGGCTTCTGAGCCGTATGAGTAATCGAGGATGTGGTCATCGCCACCCCCTGATCAACAACGGCACTCGCGAATGCACGTGCATCTGCAGTGGAGGAAGCGGGGGGCGGAAAGTGCTTGTCATCAGCGCCCCCTTCCGCACAGGGTCCAGGGGCAATCAAGCCCCCGGCGGAAGGCTAAGCCAATCCAGAGGAAGTGACCAGTGGTCGGCGGAATGTGATCGACGATCTCCGCTAAGTCACAATGAGTGACCACTGTCGAATCAGCCCTCGTCCCACAGTGGACCGATGCCCGACCAGGTCAGGAGCGGGTCGCGCCACCCTCTGTCGACGCCGGTCGATCATCCGGTTTCCCGCCGTTGACCTGCACATCCCCGCCTGATTGTGAAGACGTCTGTCGATCTTCTGGCTGTCCGGCAACCGACTCGTCGTCTGTCGGATCGCTGATCGATTTCTCGCCTGACTTTCCATCGACGTTGTCGAAACTGTCGGGAAGCCGACGCAAGCGCTTGTTCATGTTGCGGATCAGCAGAACAGTCGCTATGGACATCAGCAGAATGATGAAGAGCCCCATCGGGCCGGCCAGGCCGCCCGATCGGGTGTCACCGAAGTTGTTGACCGCGAAGAAGTCCACACACAGAGAGTAACCCGTCAACGGGCGTACGCCGTCTCCCGGATGCCGGCGAACAGGTCCGACTCCGGAACCGGGCTGTCGACCATCGACCGGGCCAGCTCGAAGTCCTCCGTCGGCCACACCTTCTGCTGCAGCTCGAGCGGGATCTTGAACCAGAATCCGTCGGGATCGACCTGCGTGGCGTGCGCGCGCAGGGCGTCGTCGCGCACCCCGAAATACTCCCCGCACTCGACCCGCGTCGTGATCTTGTCACCGCGGTCGTCGCGCTCGGACCATTTGTCCAGCCACTCGGCATACGGCGACTCGAGGCCCGCCGCCAGCATGCCCTCGTGCAGCGCGAGCATCCGCGCCCGAGTCCAGCCCGAGTTGTAGTACAGCTTCAGCGGCTGCCACGGCTCCCCCAGCTCGGGGTGCACCTCGGGGTCGCCGGCCAGGTCGAAGGCCACCACCGAGATCTTGTGGCACATGATGTGGTCGGGGTGCGGGTAGCCGCCGTTCTCGTCGTACGTGGTCATCACGTGCGGCCGGAACTCGCGGATCAGCTTGACCAGCGGCAGCGCCGCCTCCTTGGGCTCCTGCAGGCCGAAGCAGCCGTCGGGCAGCGGCGGCAGCGGGTCACCCTCGGGCAGGCCCGAGTCGACGAAGCCGAGCCACGCCTGCCGCACACCCAGGATCGCGCGGGCCTCGTCCATCTCGGCACGCCGGATGTTGGAGATGTCGGCGACCACCTCGGGCCGGTCCATCTTGGGGTTGAGCACACTGCCGCGTTCCCCGCCGGTGCAGGTCGCCACCAGCACGTCGACGCCCTCGCGGACATAGCGGGCCATGGTCGCCGCACCCTTGCTCGACTCGTCGTCGGGATGCGCGTGCACCGCCATCAGACGCAACTGCTCAGCCACTACGAGACTCCCTGCGGACGTGCTGGAGAATGATTAACGAGTATTGCCATTCTGGCCGATCACACCGACCAGAACCGTACGAGAGGCGACCAGGTGAGCGAGACGCGCGCCACAACCCCGGCCTTCCCGCCGGGGCGGTACGGCCGCCGGCGGGAGCCGTCCGGTCGCCGCCGCGTGGTCCCGATCATCCTGGCGATCATCGTATTGGTCGCGTCGGCGCTGCTCGCGGTCCGGCTCTACAACCGCTGGGGCGACCCCGACTACAAGTCCCGCATCGTCGGCTGGACCGCGCCCACGGACGACCGGCTCACGATCGACTTCGCGGTCCGGGTGCCACGAGGTGGGACGGCGGAGTGCCTGCTGCGGGCGCGGACGTACGACGGCGCCGAGGTCGGCCGGGGCCGGGCGACGGTGTCGAATCCGGGTGCGACCGGCGAGGTCAGAGCCCGTGCCGACGTGCCGACGAGGGCCCGCGCGTCGGTCGGCGACGTGGTCCGCTGCCACGCTGCCGGATAGCGCTGCGGCGGCGCACCGCTGGTAGAGTTTGGGATTCGCTACATTCCGTTGCCTCACGAGGAGATCGACCGTGTCCAGTTCAGAGACGTCGAAGACCTGGCTCTCACAGGACGCTTACGACCGGCTCCAGGCGGAGCTCGATCAGATGATCGCGGACCGCCCGGCGATCGCTGCCGAGATCAACGCGCGACGGGAGGAGGGCGATCTCCGGGAGAACGGCGGTTATCACGCCGCCCGTGAGGAGCAGGGGAAGGCCGAGGGCCGCATCCTCTATCTCAAGGAGCTGCTGCGCACCGCCGAGGTCGGCGAGGCGCCCGACGCCGGCAAGGTCGCGCCCGGCTCGGTCGTCACGATCTTCTTCGACGACGACCAGAGCGACACCGAGACGTTCCTGCTCGGCTCCCGCGAGATCGCGTCCACCACCGACCTGACGGTGTACAGCCCCGAGTCCGCCTTGGGCGTTGCCATCCTCGGCGCGAGCGAGGGCCAGACCGTCACCTACACGGCGCCGAGCGGCGCCGACATCAAGGTCACCGTGGTCAAGTCGGCACCGTACGGCGCTTAGGGCTTCGTGTCGGACAAGAGCGACACCTGGTAACCCGCCTGCTTCAACGCGTCGATCAGCCCCGCGGAGTGCTCGGGCCCGCGCGTCTCCACCGACAGGGCCACCTCCACCTCGCCGAAGCCCAGCCGCGGGTTCTGCCTGGTGTGGAAGACGTCGACGACGTTGGCCCGGTGCGCGGCGATCGCCGAGAGCAGGCGGGCCAGCTCGCCCGGCCGGTCGCCGCAGCGCACCGAGAGCCGCAGGAAGCGCCCCGCCGACGCCAGCCCGTGCTCGATCACCCGCAGCAACAGCATCGGGTCGATGTTGCCGCCGGAGAGGATCGCCACCACCGGGCCCGGCAGGACCAGGTCGGCGCCGTGCGCGATCAGGGCGGCGACCGCGGCGCCGCCGGCCGGCTCGACCACCATCTTGTGCCGCTCGAGCAGCACCAGCAGGGCCGCGGACAGCTCGTCGTCGGTCACCGTGACGAACTCGTCGACCATCTTCTCGACGTGCGCGAAGTTCAGGTCGCCGGGTCGCTGCACCGCGATGCCGTCGGCGATGGTGGCGCAGTACGCCAGCTTGGTCGGCGTGCCGGCGGCCAGCGAGGGCGGGTAGGCCGCGGCGCCCGCGGCCTGCACGCCGATCACGCGTACCGATGGGCGCAGCGCCCTGGCGGCGACCGCGACGCCCGAGATAAGGCCGCCGCCGCCCACTGCCGTGATGATCGTGCCGACCGTCGGGCACTGATCGAGGATCTCCAGCCCGACTGTGCCCTGGCCGGCGATGACATCGGGATGGTCGAAGGGGTGGATCAGCACCGCGCCGGTCCGCTCGGCGAAGGCGAGGGCCGCCGTCAGCGCGTCGTCCACGGTGTCGCCGGCGTACTCGATCGAGGCGCCGTACCCCTTGGTCGCGGTCACCTTCGGTAGCGGAGCGCCCTCCGGCATGAAGACGGTGACCTTGCACCCGAGCATGCCACCGGCCAGCGCCACGCCCTGTGCGTGATTCCCCGCACTCGCCGCCACCACTCCGCGTGACCGCTCCTCGGGCGAGAGCCGCGCGATCCGGGTGTAGGCGCCGCGAACCTTGTAGGACCCGGCACGCTGCTGGTTCTCGCACTTCAGGAAGGTCGGCACGCCCAGCGACGCGCTCAGCGGCCGCGACTCCTCCATCGGCGTGGTGATCGCCACACCGGTCAACAGCTGCCGCGCCGCCTCGATGTCCGCCAGCGACAACAGATCAAGAACCATGCGTCGATCGTTCCAGAAAACCAATTTCCGGGTACGCGCACAGAGGAGTCCCGTGTCACACGGCGGCCTGGTTGCAGCGCAAGGCCGCACCCAGCCGCCGGCCGATCCGGCGGCAAGGACAGTGGTAGCCCAGGAGGCCATCCGCTCCGCGGACAGGCCTCTGGGCTACCACTTCTCGCTTGTCAGACGATGGCCAGGCGCTGCCAGGGGTTCTGCTGTTCGAACTGGCCGGCCAGGGAGAGCAGTTGCACCTCCGAGTCGGGCGGGCCGACCAGCTGCACGGCGACCGGGAGGCCATCGGGGCGCACGCCCACCGGCACGACGATGGCCGGCAGGCCCGCGAAGTTCCACGGCGCCGCGTAGGGCGCGTAGCGCGTGCTCGTCACAATGCTCTGCCGCCAGCCCCCGGCGGCCCAGCCGTCCGCGAGCGGGGGCGGCCCGGCCAGCGCCGGGGTCAGCAGCACGTCCACCTTGCGGTCGGCGAAGAACGCGATCGACCGCTCCCGCCAGGCGTCCCGGTGCTGCTGGCGTACCCATCCCTTCTCGTGCACGTACTTGCCCAGCCGCGCGTGCCGGCGCGTGCGAGGTTGCAGGTCGGCGAGGTCCAACCCGAGCCGGTCCGCCTCCTGCCACGCGGACGCCATCCAGGTCGCGATGGCCTGCGGGCCCAGCATCGGGGTGTAGCGGGGCTCCGCGGTGAGCGTGCTGTGCCCCGCGTCGACCAGCAGCCTCGCCGCCGTCGCCACCGCCTGCCGGTTCGGCTCGTCCAGGCGCAACCCGGCGGTCGGCGGGCGCAGCGAGACGCCCACCCGGAGCCGCCGCGGCTCGACCAGCTTCACGGGCCGGCGGCCGGCCAGCACGCTGAAGCCCAGCGCGGCGTCACCGACCGTCGTGGTCAGCACGCCGTTCTCGGCCATCCCGAACCAGCCGTCGACCCCGAGCTCGCACGGCACCACGCCCTTGCCCGGCTTGAGGCCGACCAGGCCGCAGCACGCCGCCGGGATCCGGATGGAGCCCATCCCGTCGTTGGCCTGCGCCATGGGCACCAGCCCGGACGCCACCGCCGCCGCGGACCCGCCGGACGAACCGCCCGGCGTGTGGTCCAGCGACCACGGGTTGCGAGTGGCCACCTCCTCGTCGTCGGTGACGCCCCACAGGCCCAGCTCGGGCATCCGGGTCACCCCGACCACCACGGCGCCGGCCCCGCGCAGCCGCCGGACCACCTCGTGGTCCTTCTCGGCCACCTCGGTGCGGGCCGTCGCCGACCCGTTCCAGGTGGGCAGGCCGGCGACCGCCGTGTTCTCCTTCACCGCGACCGGCACCCCGGCCAGCGGCAGGTTCGACAGGTCGTCCTGGTCGTCGACCTTCTCCGCCTCGGTCATCGCCTCGCCGCCGCGGACCACGCGGAACGCGCGCAGCTCCGGATCGCTGATCGCGATCTGCTCGAGATGATCGGCGACCACCTGCGTGGCCGACGTGTCGCCGCGGCGGACCGCGCGCGCGATCTGTTTCGCGGTGGCGCCCACCAATGTGGTCGGTACGTATTCCATCGCGTCCAAGCCTTCGTTCTTATCGCAGCGCCTGCTCCAGGTCGGCGAGCAGATCGTCAAGCGTCTCGATGCCGACAGACAGTCGCACGAGATCGTCGGGGACTTCAAGCGCCGAGCCCGCAGCACTCGCGTGTGTCATCTCCCCCGGGTGCTCGATCAGGGACTCCACCCCGCCCAGCGACTCGCCGAGGATGAACAGCTTCGTCCGGTTGCAGACGTCGATCGCCGCTTCGCGCCCGCCCGCGGCCCGGAACGACACCATGCCGCCGAACCGGCTCATCTGCTTGGCCGCCGTCTCGTGACCGGGGTGCGAGTCGAGGCCCGGGTAGAAGACCTGGGAGACACCGCGGTGCGACAGCAGGTACTGCGCGATCCGCTCGGCGTTGTCGCAGTGCCGGTCCATGCGTACGCCGAGGGTCTTGATGCCGCGGAGGGTGAGCCAGGCGTCGAACGGGCCGGGCACCGAGCCCATCGCGTTCTGGTGGAAGGCGAGCTGCTCGGCCAGCCCGTCGTCGGCCGCGATCAGGGCGCCGCCGATGACGTCGGAGTGCCCGCCCAGATACTTGGTCGTGGAGTGCACGACGACGTCGGCGCCGAGGGTGATCGGCTGCTGCAGGTAGGGCGAGGCGAACGTGTTGTCGACCACCAGCGCGGCGTCGTACTCGTGCGCCAGGCCGGCCAGCGCGGCGATGTCGGCGATGTTGAGCAGCGGGTTGGTCGGCGTCTCGGCCCAGATCAGCCGGGTGTGGCCGGGGCGGAAGGCGGCCCGCACGGCGTCCAGGTCGTCGAGCGGCACGGCGGTCCAGTCCAGCCCCCACACCTCGAGCACCTTCGAGAAGAGGCGATAGGTGCCGCCGTACGCGTCACCCGGGATGACCACGTGGTCGCCCGGCCGGCAGAGCGCCCGCAGCAGCGTGTCCTCCGCGGCGAGGCCGCTGGCGAAGGCGAGACCGCGCCGGCCGCCCTCGAGCGCGGCCAGGCACTCCTGGAACGCGTCGCGGGTCGGGTTGCCGGAGCGGCTGTACTCGTAGCCCAGGCGCGGCGAGCCCACCGCGTCCTGCGCGAACGTGCTGGTCTGGTAGATCGGCGGAACGACCGCCCCGGTCCGCGGGTCGGGCTCCTGCCCGGCGTGGATGGCGAGGGTGTCGAATCCGTATGCGTCGGCGCTCATGGCTGGCAAGGCTAGTCTTCCGCTGTGGCCGACTGCCTGTTCTGTGCGATCGTGGCGGGGACGGTGCCCGCCTTCAAGGTCGTGGACCGTCCCGAGGGCATCGGGTTCCTCGACATCCGGCCGGTGTTCAAGGGGCACGTGCTGGTGGTGCCGCGGCCGCACGTACCCGAATTGTCCGCCCTGCCCGCCGACCTGCTCCCCGGCTTCTTCTCGCTGGTCCAGGAGGTTGCGACCGCGGTCCCGCCCGCCCTCGGCGCGAAGGGGACGTTCGTCGCGATGAACAACATCGTCTCCCAGTCGGTCCCGCATCTGCACGCTCACGTGGTCCCCCGGACAAAGGGTGACGGACTTCGCGGTTTCTTCTGGCCACGGACGAAGTACGCCTCGGACGAGGAGGCCGCCTCCCTTGCCGAACTCATCGGTAAGGAACTCGGGTCCCTCGGTGTTGAAAGAGCTGACTGAAGGGAGTGTGACCGTGTTCCTACGGCACAAGAAGCTCGATCTGCCGGCCGTCGGCGAGGCCCTGCCGGGCCGCCCGCTGCCGATGATGGTGGCGGACAAGCACACCGAGCTGGGCACCCCGCTGCAGGGCCCGTGGCCGTCCGGCTTCGGAGTCGCCGTCTTCGGGATGGGCTGTTTCTGGGGCGCGGAGCGGATCTTCTGGCGGCTGCCGGGCGTGTACTCGACGTCGGTGGGCTACGCCGGCGGAATTACGCCGAACCCGACCTACGAGGAGACGTGCTCCGGCGGCACCGGCCACGCCGAGGTGGTCCAGGTCGTCTACGACCCGTCGAAGATCAGCTACGAGACGCTGCTGAAGGCGTTCTGGGAGAACCACGACCCGACGCAGGGCATGCGCCAGGGCAATGACACGGGTACGCAGTACCGGTCGGCGATCTACACGACGTCGGAGGAGCAGGCGCGCATCGCGAGGGCGTCGCTGGAGGCCTTCCAGCCGGTGGTGACGAAGGCGGGCCACGGCAAGATCACGACCGAGATCAAGCCGCTGGACGAGTACTACTACGCCGAGGACTACCACCAGCAGTACCTGTCGGACGCGAAGAACCCGTACGGCTACTGCAACCACGGCCCGAACGGCATGACCTGCCCGATCGGCGTCGCCTCCACCGAGGCGTAAACACGCACTGAAGGAATCCGGACCGGCC
>NZ_JBFAZH010000086.1:0-12825 GCF_040681735.1 Actinoplanes sp. NPDC051633
GCGCAGTCGCCGTTCCCCGGACAGCTGATCGCGTCGAACCTGCCGGCCGGGCGGTATGTCGCGGCCGCGCTGCTGGTCGCCGCGGGCGTGACGATCGCGGTGCTGCTGCTGCGTCGCCCGCCGCGCACGGCGGGTGCGGCCGCGCTGTTCTGCGGGTACGGGCTCCTGACCGCGATCCTGCTCATGCCCACCACGCGCTTCGGCTACGTGCTGTATCCCGTAGCGCTGTTGGTCTGGGGTTTCGCCCTCAGCAGACACACAGCTTCGCGCGCCCCGCAACGAGACCGGGCCTTGTACCGTCTGTGAGATGCAGATGACCTGTCCCAAGTGTCATGGCGAGATGCGGACGTACGAACGCAGCGGCGTCACCATCGACCAGTGCACCGAGTGCCGCGGCATCTTCCTCGACCGTGGCGAGCTGGAAAAGATCTTCGAGGCCGAGGCCGCGTTCAACACCCGCCAGGCCCAGGCGGCGCCGCGCCCGCAGCAGGCGCCCCCGCCGGTGCCCGGTGGCGGTTACGCGCCGCCGCCCCCGCCACCCATGCATGGCGGCGGATATGCCGCACCGCCGCCGCCACCCGCTCCCGGCTACGGCTACCCGCCGGCCGCGGCGCACGGTGCGTACGGGCAGGGTGGCGGCTACCACGGCCACTACCGTCAGCGCGGACACCACGGCCACTACCGGCGGAAGAAGAGCTTCCTCAACGAGCTCTTCGATTGACATCGACTCCGTGGGACGCCGCGTCCGCCCTGGACGCGGCGTACTCCGGTGTCACCGAGGTCGTCACCGCCCTCGACGATCATGATCTGCTGCTGCCCTCCGGCGGTCACGCTGACCACGCTCGAGGGCCTGGCCGGGCCGGCGGGTCTGCCGCAGGGCTGAACCGAGCGCGAGAAGCTGCTCAAGGCCGCCGGGGGGCGCCGCTCACCGACACCGAGCAGGCCGCCGGTTATCCGCTGCTCGGTTGACCGGCCGGAAGCTGGTGGGGTGGGTGACCACCGACTGGCCGGCGTGTGGTGGCGGGACCCGGTGCCTGCTTCTGGGGACGTCCGGCATTCGTACCCGTCAGAAGGTCTTCACCAGCTGCCGTCGTCGCGCAGCCGGGCGGCGGGGCCGTCACCCGTCAGCAGGCCCGCCAGCGCCTCGTCGAAGGTCTCACCGACGAACCACTCGCCGGCCTGATCGAGCGCGAACACCCGGCCGCGCTCGTCCATCGCCAGCACGGTGTCGCCGAAATGTTCGACGCCGATCGGGCACAGCGGCACGCCCAGCACTTCAGCCAGGTCGCCGAGCGCCCTGAGCGTGTGTGCCGCCTGCATCGGCACCAACTCGATCCAGCGGACGGCCCGCCGGATGCCCGGGCCGCGCTCGGACGCGATCAAGGTGGGGAAGTCGAGCAGCATCTGCTCGACGGCCGGGAATGTGCTGTGCCCGAATGCCTCGAGCTCCTCGACGCACAATTCCGCCAACGCTTCGCGCGCGACTCGATCCATGTCGTGCCAGCCGCCGCGGAACAGCTTCTGCGTGATGGGTTCGGAAAAGCGGTCCAGCTCGGCGGGCACTCCCACATCCGGGGTGAACGGCGTGATCGGCTGGATCCGGCCCAGCTCAGGCCACGGCAGCACGGCGAAGTCGACCAGCGCCCGCACGCACGATTCGCACGGCCGGTCGACCGGTTGTCCCGCTTGCGGATCGCCCGGCTCGCGCACGTAGAAAGCCTCGAATTCACTGGTACGCAACAGATCGCGCGCATCGCCCAGGGTCAGCGAATCGCCGTGGATGTGCAGCGCATCGGACAGCGCGATCAATTCCGCATGCCGTTCGCAACCGCGCACCCTCTCGCGGGGATCCACATTGTTCAAATGTTGCACAACGAGCGGATGGTGACCGATTTCCTGATCGCCCTTGGCACCCCTCGCCCGGAAGAGCCGCCCGTCCACGGTCAGGTGCACGGCGGTGGTCGGGGCGGGGCGGCGGCGGGCGTTACGCAGCAGCTCGACGGACGGGTCGACGGTGCGGCGCTGGGCGATCAGCGCCGGTTGCCGCTCGCGGTAGAGCTCGGCGACGGTCTCGACGGGCACGCTCGGCCACGTGGTGAGCAGGCCGGTGGCGCGATCGATCAGGGTGCGGCCGCCGTCGCCGGGGATCGGCGTCACGTCCGCCGGCCCGCGGGTCCACACCAGGTAGCCGAGGTCGAACTCGGACACCACGGGCGTGCACGCGTACCCCCGCACCTCTGTCTCGAGGCGCGCCCAGCCCGCGGCGATCTCGTCGGCCTCAGCCCGCGTGATGCTCATAGCGCAGTGAAGTTACCGGACCACGCAAGGTTGCGCGGCCCGGTACTCTCACTCCCGTCTATTTCTCGTTCTGTTTCTCGGTGCGACAGGGAGGTCGGGTGGCGGACCGGGTTGACCGTGACGCGAATCGAGCCTTGCGCGCGCGCTTCGACGACGTGCTCGGGCAGTATCAGCGGCTGCGGTCCGGGTTGGACGATCTTCAGCGGCAGCTGGCCGAGCTGCGGATCAGCGCCACCTCGCGGGACGGCATGGTGACGGCCACCGTCGACGCTCGCGGCCGGCTGGTCGACCTCAAGCTTCATCGAGCTCCGTCCGCCACTGTGGACAAGACGATCTTGACAACGGTGCGGGCCGCGGCTTCGGCTGCCGCCGACCGGGTGCAGGAGCTGATGTCTTCGACGTTGCCGCCCGACTCGGGTGCCGCGGAGTTCGTGCGCGACGGCGACTTCGGCTCGTTGCTGCGTCGCGCCGACTCCCGGATCCCCTCCGATGACTGACGGGGTGCGGCTGGACCCGCAGGTCACCGCGGCCGGTGCGGCCGATCTGTCGTCGGCCGGTCAGGCGCTGATCAATCTGCTCGGCACGACCGGCGCCCAACTCGCCGCCGAGACGCAGGCCCGGCCGTGGGGCGCCGACGAGATCGGGCAGGGCTTCGATCGCGGATACCGGTCCGGTGAGCAGCAGTTTCTCGCCGCGCTGGGCGCGCTCGGCGACTACGTGCGCAAGCTGGGGGAGGAGGTCACGGCCGTCGTCGCGGCCTCCCTCGAGACGGACCACACTTCTTCGGTACGTGTGGAGCGTGCCTATCGGGACCAGGCATGAGTGTGCTGCCCAGCCCGATTCCGCACCCGCTCGACTTCAGCCCGTGGGATCTGCCCGGCTGGGCCTACGAAGCGCTGGAGTGGGTGGTCGGCTTCGACTGGCCCGAGGGCAACGAGGCCACCACCTGGGATGTGGCGGATCGGTGGTTCGACTTCGCGATCGTTCTGGCGTCGTCGAGTGAGGACGCCGCCGAGGCGGCCGCCAAGATCTTGTCCGGGTACGCGGGCGCCGGCGCGGACGCCTTCTCGGCCGCCTTCAACCAGGTGCCGCTGAGCGCGCTGATCGAGGTCGCCAACGAGCTCGGCACGATGGTCGAGGAGTGCGGCTGCGACATCGAGGGCGCCAAGATCGAGGCCTGGATCGAGATCGGGCTCTTCGTGATCGAGCTGATCTCGATGGCGGTGGCGGTCACGCTGACCCTGGGCGCGGCGTCCCCGGCGGCCGGTGGGCTGATCGCGGCGACCCGGCTGATCTTCCAGCAGATCTTCCGCAAGCTGGTGGAGACGCTGAGCCGGAAAGCGTTGAAGCAGCTCGGATCGCGGGCGGTGGCGCAGCTCTCGACGCGGGCCGGGCGGGCGGCGCTGGGACGCGGGGCGTTGCGGGAAGGGCTGGACGAGGGGCGCGAGGAGCTGCTCACCAACGGGTTCATCCAGGGCTACCAGAATGCCGGCGGGCGGCGGGACGGGCTTTCCGTCTCCGAGCTCGGGTTGTCGGCGGCTGCCGGGTTCGGGGGTGGGTTCGCCTCCGGCGGGGCGCAGATCGGGGCCGGCCGGCATGGCTCTTCCGGGATCGTGCGGGGGGCTGCCGGGGAGGTGCTGGGTGAGTTCGGCGGGGCGGCGGTCACCGGGGATCTGCCGTCGGTGGACGGGCTGGCGAAGTCGGCGGCCTCGGGTGGCGTGGGGTCGGCCATGCATGGGGCGGCCGATCTGTCGACGCTGACGCCGGCGATGCCGCCACTCGGCTCGATGCCAGGCCTGGCACCCGCCGCGGCGGGGGTTGACCCGGCCACGTCGGGCGATCCTGCGGTCCTGACCGACCCCGGGGCCTTGACCGACCCCGCGGCCCTGACTGATCCCGCGGCCCTGACCGGCCCCGCGGCCCTGACCGACCCCGCAGCCCTCGCGGGCCCGCCTGCCTTGGCCGGCCCCGCAGCCCTGGCCGACCCGGTAGCCTCGGCCGAGCCCGCAGCCCTGGCCAGCCCGGCTGCCTTGGCCGATTCCACAGGTGGGGCCGATTCCTCCGCCTCCGGCGGACCGGCCGCATTTACCGACCCCGCCGACTTGGATGGCCGGTTTGTCTCGGGCGATGTGGTTGCCTCGGACGGTCGCGTTGCTCTGGCCGAGCCGGCTGTCGCTGCCGCCTCGACCGATGCAGGCCGGGGCGGTGACGCCGCATCGGCGACCGGGCCTGGTCTCGATCGCAGCGGTAACACCGCGGTTGATGTCGGTTCGGCCGAGCCTGCCAGCCACGCAGCCCCGGCGCCTCAGCGGGCTTCCGTCGACGGCGGCTCAACTTCGGTCGGCGCCGAGCCGGCCGTTTCTTCGGACGTCACAGTTTCCGCGCATCACCCCGCCTCGCCCGACGGTCCGGTGCGGACGGATCTGGCCGGATCGTCGGCGCCGTCGCCGACGGGCGCTGCCTCGGATCCTTCGCCTGGCCTCAGCTCTGTGCACACCACTCCGGCACCGGTCACGAGTCAGCCTGTTGACCCGCCGAGGCCCGGCATCCCCGACCCGACCGGGTCATCGGCCTGGTCCACGCCACCCGGTTCGTCACCTTCGCCACAGACCCGTTCACCACTGCCGGACGTGGCCACACCGAGGACCATCCCTTCGGGGCCGGACACTCCGCCGTCACGTATCCCGGCCGATGCCGGACCTTCGCGCACCATGCACGACGGCGCGCCGCGGCCCGACCTCGCCGCGCCGGACACCGATACGCCCCGAACGTCCTCAAACGCCGCACCGCCACGCACGCCGCCGGATGCCCCTCCCGCACGTACCTCGCCGGAGGCCGGTCCACAGCGGGCACCCGCCCACAGCCCGCGGCGTGACACCGACCAGCCAGCGGAGCGCTCGGATCTGGACCTGATCGCCGCCGCGCTCGGCCCGAGCGCGCCGCCGCCTGCGCGCACCCCGCCGCCGAAGGACCCGGACGCGCAGGAGGTCGAGGCCTACTTCGGCTATCAGCGGCACGCGCGCAGCAACTTCGAGAGCAACCGGCGCGAGGATGAGTCGGCGAGCCTGCGCCGGCGGGCCGTTCAGCAACATGCCTCCGCCTCGGCGTTGACCGCGCAGGTCGCGCAGGCTCATCAGGACGGGTTCACGCTACGCAGGGACGCCCTGCGCGCCGCCATGCGACATGCGATCGCGCGTTCCGAGGCCTACGACAGGCAGGCCGACCAGGTCGCGGTCGGCGAGTTGCCCCCGGACGTGGTCGAGGTATGGGGCCAGGACTGGACGCGGATCAACGACGACGTCGGGAACCTGGTCGCGGGCGGGGTCGAGACGGATGACACGTCGCGGCTCACCGGCGGGGATCGTCCACTCGCGGTCAACCGGAGCCGGCCCTATGACGTGCGGGGCGGGTTGCGGCGGCCGTTGGGCGTACACCAGAAAGACCTGGAGCGGGCAATGCCGCGCGACGGCGACGGCCGGGTGCAGCGCAGGGCCGACCCGCGCGAGGGCTCGTGGTTCGGCCTGGCCAACGACGGCGGCCCGGAGGCCGACCCGACCAGGGGCATCAACTGCGTGGACGGCGTGCTGTCCCTGTTCGACACATATGTGCACGGCCGCCCGAGGGTGTCGGCCCCGAGAACGTTCGACTCGTACGCCTGGGGTGACCCGACCCGCCCGCTGGGCCCGGAACAGGGCGGAATCGACCGCATCCAGCACGTGGCGCAGGGCCACTTCGCGGCGTTGACGCCGCCGAATCCGGCCGACCCAAAACGGGCGGTGGACGACGCGATGCACCGCCTGATGCGCCACCTGGGTTCGCTGGAACACGGGGCGTTCGCGTTCATCGTGACGCAGTCGGCGGGAGGCGACGCCCACGCCTGGGCGGCGGTCAACCAGAACGGAACAATCCTGTTCCTCGACCCGCAGACGAGGCAGATAGCGGAGGACTTCCCGCTGTACCGCCACACCGGCGCCCCGTCACTATCCAATGTGGTGTCGGTAGACGCGCTGGTCACCGACCCGGACGGCAACTACGCAAGCCCACCCGGCCACGAGTCCACCCACCCGGGCAACCCACCCGACCCCACCGGACCGGACTCAGGTGAGGTGGACAACGAAACCCCGGCACTGGCACGTGAACGAGCCGCGCTGGCGGCGCTGAGCGCTGACCAAAGGGACTTGCTTGCCAGCGATGACGCACTTTGTCAGGAGCGTGCTGCCGGCGCGCTCGAGGATCTGCGAAGAGTGGCGAAGGCTATAAGTTCTCCGGGCGGCGCCGAGAACGTCGAGGTCTTCGGCACCGAGCATCGCGTCAAGCGCGCCGGGTCGATTGCCCGCGCATACCTCGAGGCCAGTGCGACTACGAACATCGAGTTGCAGGCCTTTCTAGCAACAATGAAGGATCGCGTCCGCTTCTCGATGCAGCTTCCGGAAGATGAATATGCCACGGCGGCCAGGAAGGCGCTCGAGAAATTCACCGAGCGCGGCTATCGGGTCGAAGACATCCTCAGCTTCTGGGGCCACGGCGGCCGCCACAACGGCCTGAACGTCACTTTGTCGGACCGGTCCGCGATGTTGATCGAAGTTCAGTTGCACACTGAACTTTCTCGGCAAGCCGGAGCGGCGACGCACGGGTACTACGAGATCCTCCGGGAACCCGGTTTCGACTTCAGAGAGCGAGTCGACGCATTCCTGTCGATCCTCAAGACCAACAAGGACTTGAACCTGGACGAGCACCAGCCAGACGGCATCGAATCGGTCGGCAGAGTCCGAACGAAGGACACCACCTTCGATCGCTTCGTCCGCCAACATCCGGGGTTGTGGTTGGACTATCTTGACGAGCTTGAAGCCCAGGGCGAAACCTTTGACGACGTGTTGTCTCGACACGGCCTGACGCCCGGTGAGGCGTTCACGAAAGGCACGGGCAAGGAGACAACATGACGGACCAAGGTTTTGGTTACCTGGCGATCCTGGACGTCGAGGGGTCCGGACGACCCACGAGCATTGCCGCCTACCTTCAGTCCGCTCGGGGGCCTGTGCAGGGCGTGATCTGGAACGTCCCGCTTCGGCGATGGACATTCAGGCCGTCGATCGTCGCCAAGTTTCTCTTCGATGACGACTATGAAGATCGTGGGCCAGCGATCGGCCGCGATGAGGCCGATGCCCTTGCCGCGGAGCTCGGGACTCGCCTGCCGACAGAGGCGGAACTGAGGGCAATCTGCGCCGACGGTCTGAGCCGATGGGACCGCAAAAAAGATCCCGACGGTCTTTTCATCGACTGACCGAGAACCGCCCTAGACGATGGCCATGTCGACGAAGCGGGACAAGTGCAGCTGCGCTGCCACCGTTACCGTGTCTGTCGGGCCGTTTCGGTGCTTGGCCACGATGAAGTCGGCCTCCCCGGCTCGCGGGCTTTCCTTGTCGTAGTAGTCGTCTCGGTGCAACAAGATCACCACGTCGGCGTCCTGCTCGATCGAGCCCGACTCTCGCAGGTCGGACAGCTGCGGGCGTTTGTCCGTGCGCTGTTCCGGGCCACGGTTCAGCTGACTCACCGCGATCACCGGGCACTCGACCTCCTTGGCCAGCAGCTTCAGGCCTCGGGACAGGTCGGCGACCTCCTGCTGCCGGCTCTCGGTGCGTTTCGGCGACGTCATCAGCTGCAGATAGTCGACCACGATCAGCTTCAGGTCGTGTCTCTGCTTGAGGCGGCGCGCCTTCGCCCGGATCTCCATCAGGTTCATGCTCGGGGTGTCGTCGACGAAGATCGGCGCCTCGCTGATCTCGCCCATGCGGCGGGCCAGTTTCGTCCAGTCGTCGTCGGACAGCTGGCCCGAGCGCAGCACGTGCAGCGGCACGCGGGCCTCGGCGGACAGCAACCGCATGACGATCTCGATCTTGCTCATTTCGAGCGAGAAGATGGCGCTGGCGCAGTTGGACCGGATCGCCGCGTTGCGCGCGAAGTCCATGCTGGCCGTCGACTTACCCAGACCGGGACGGCCCGCCACGATGATCAGCTGGCCGGCGTGCAGGCCGTTGAGCAGCCGGTCGAGGTCGGAGAACCCGGTCGGCACGCCGGTCATCATGCCGCCCGTGGCGCCGACCGCCTCGATCTCGTCGAGGGTCGGCTGCAGCATGTCGGCGAGCACCGCGAAGTCCTCGCTCACCCGGCGCTCGGTGACGTCGTACACGGCCTGTTGCGCGAGGTCGACGACGTCGTCCACGTCGCGGCCGCCCATGCCGCCGGTGCCGTACCCCAGCTGCACGATCTTGGTGCCCGCCTCGACCAGGCGGCGCAGCACCGCGCGCTCCGACACGATGCGGGCGTAATACGAGGCGTTGGCCGCGGTCGGCACGCTCTCGATCAGCGTGTGGAGATAGGGCACGCCACCGATGCGCTGCAGGTCACCCGAGTCGGCCAGCGCGGCCGCCACCGTCACGCCGTCGGCCGGCTCGCCGCGCCCGTACAGGTCGAGAATGCAATCGAAGACGGTCGCGTGCATGGGCCGATAGAAGTCGTGGCTCTTCAAGATCTCCACGACGTCGGCGATCGCGTCCTTGGACAGCAACATGCCGCCCAGCACGCTCTGCTCGGCCGCCAGATCCTGCGGCGGCGACCGGTCGAAGCCACCGCCGCCGCCCTCGGGTGGCCGGCTGCTCGGCGGGGCCTGTGGGCGAGACTCGGGCCGTGCGTCGTCCGTGATCGACACCGGATCTCCCTCCACTGGAACCTCGACCGAAGACCGCGCCCCCGGCGTCGTCCTGATCAACCGTCGCCGTGTCGATCAAACAACCCGGGTACGACACTTTTGGCTGACAACGGCCCCGAATCGCGGAACTAATTCCGGCGGGGAACCGCACGACGGGCCGCAGCAGCATACGAAGCACGCGGTGACCTGCCCAACTGACGCGGTGGACGAGTCTCGGGACAACCTGTGGACATCCCGCCCGCAGCTGTGTGCAGCCCTGTGCACAGCCTGTGTATAACTGCTGGGGATGACGCCGGACGTGCCTTGACGAGCAGGCATTTTGCTGTCCTCACCGTGTGGACGGAGAAAACATCGTGAGGACGGGCCAAAACTGCCCCGCGTGACCAAGCCGTCGCTTCTGGGCGTTGCGGTTCGGCCTGCCAGCGGTCACGCTTTTCAGGTGGACCAACGGGATTGGGACTATGGTGCCCGCCTGCCGCGCGATAGCCGCGCCCAGGAGTCCTGGTCTACCCCTGATGGTCCGGAATCTACCGATAATTCGAGCACCTGGAGTCCAGTCACCGACACGGGAAGTATGCAGCCGATCCCCGAGGCGGTTGCCTGGGCTGAGCGCGCTGACGCGTGGGCGAGCACCCCGGACGAGGGACAGGGCGGCCAGGTCGAGCGCAGCCGTTGGTCGGACGCGGCAGCGACCGGTCGCCCGGCTTTTCCCGAGGACGGCGTCGGCTGGCGCACCGAGACCGCCGAGTGGCGCGCGGCCGAGCAAACGGCCCGCTGGCGGCAGACGACCGAGTGGCGTTCGTCGACCGGCTCTCACGGCTGGCGGTCGACCACCGAGGCGTGGCACACCGGGGCCGGCGCCGAGAACCTCCTGACCCAGGCCGAGGCACAGACCGGTCAACCCCTGGCAATCACGGGTACGGCGTGGTCGAGCACCCAGGGTGACGACGCCGCGCAGACCGACCAGTCGGACACGACCCGCACGTGGCGGACGTCCGATGGCGAGGGCACGACGTCGTGGCACCGTTTCACGGGAAACGCCGAGTCCGCCGCCGACCAGCGCCCGGCCTGGCAGCAGTTCGCCGCGCCGCCGGGTGCCCCCGCCTGGCAGTCGACCGAGCGGCCGAGCGCGACGCCGGGTGGGTCCTGGCAGCAGTTGGTCGATCCGGCGCAGCCTTACGCTCCGCCGGCCAACGATTCCCCCGCCTATGGTTCCCCGGCCTACGATCCCCCGGCCTACGACCCACCGGCTCAGCGCCGCCCCGCCTGGGATGCGCCGGTCTCCGGTCCGGTCGCTGGCGCCGCGATGCCGGGCGTCGACTTCGGCGCACGGTCCGGCGCTTACGACCCCAGCCGTCATCTGGTTCGTGAGGACGACCGCGACCGCTGGCGCCGGGAGTCCGGGTTCGGCGAGGGCAACGCCGACGGCGGGCGGCGGGCGGCTGATGCAGGGTCAAGAGCTGCGGGGGGTACGGGCTGGAGCACGCGCTCCGACTCGGACAACTGGGCCGGGCACACCGACACCGGCAGCTTGCAGTTCGACGCGACGGCGCTGACCAACCCGGCCGAGACGCCGAGCTGGCGTACCCCTCAACAACCTACCGACTGGCGCAGCGACGCCGGTCCCACCGGCAGCGCGTCGGCGCCGCCGTCCTGGCGCACCGATCCCAGCGCGCCGCGGCACGTGTCGGCGGCCCCGGCATGGAACCCCGACGAGCCCGACATTCCGGCGCGGCGTGGTGACGACGCGGCGGGCGGCGACTGGCGCAGTGACGACGCCCGCACCTGGGGTAACGACGACCGCCGCACCAGTGGCGCCGCAGCAGCGGGCTGGCGCACGGACGACACATCCGCCGAACCATGGCGCCGCGGCGACCAGGAAGCGGGTCGCGGTGCGGAAGGCCGGCGCAGTGACCCGGGCGGCGACTGGCGTGGCCAGCCCGGGACCAACGGCTGGGGCGGTCAATCCGCCGGAGGCGGCCAGGCAGGTGCCAACGGCTGGGGCAGTCAGCCAGACGCCGCCCAGGGCGGGGTCAACGGCTGGGGTGCTCAGCCCGGCCCTGGCCAGGCCGGGGTCAACGGGTGGGGCGGTCAGCCCGACGCCGGCCAGCCCGGAGTCAACGGGTGGGGCGGTCAGCCCGACGCCGGCCAGCCCGAAGTCAACGGCTGGGGCTGGCGCCCCGACGCCGGCCAGCCCGGAGTCAACGAGTGGGGCGGTCAGCCCGGCACGGACGGCCGGCCCGCGGGCAACGGCTGGGCCGGCACGGAGGGCCAGGCCGGAGCCAATGGTTGGCGTGGCCGCCCTGACGCGGACGGCGCTGATGGCTGGAGCGGGCGGCCCGACGCGGGAGCGCAGCCAGGTCCGATGGGGTGGACCGGTTCGGCCGGCGGGGCGCCCGACAGCAACGGTTGGGGCGAGTCGGCCGACGGCAACAGGTGGAGCGGTCGTTCTCGGACCGATGGTCCGGCAGCTGCGAACGGATGGGGCGACCCGGCCGGAGCCGGCAGCACCGGTTGGAGCAGCACACCGCGGTCGGGCGGGCCTACCGGCAATGCGTCGGGCGGCCCTGTCGCGGGCGGCAGCGCCGCGGGTTGGAGCAGTACACCCGGCTCTGGCGAACCTATCGGCAACGCGTCGGGCGGCCCTGTCGCGGGCGGCAGCGTCGCCGGTTGGAGCAGTACACCCGGCTCGGGCACACCCGGCTCGGGCCGACCTACCGGCAACGGGTGGGGCGCGGCCGGTGCGGATGGCGAGCCCGGCCGCAACGGCTGGAACGGCGCTGCAGGAGGAAACGGCCAAGCCGGAATCGACGGCCCCGGTGGGTGGAGCCCCCGGCAAGGTCCGGGTGGAGCCGAAGGCAACGCGTGGAGCGACCAGCCCGCGCCGAACGGCCGACCCGGCCGTAACGGATGGGGTGGCCGCTCCGGAGCTGACACCCCCGACGGATGGAGCAGCGGATCCGGCCCCGGCGGTCAGCCCGGCGTCAACGGGTGGAGCGGTCGGCCCGGTGCCGAAGAGCAGCCCGGCGTCAACGGGTGGAGCGGTCGGCCCGGTGCCGAGGAGCAGGCCGGCGTCAACGGATGGGGCGGCGCGGACGGCCGAACCGGGCCCAACGGCTGGGGTGGCCGGGCGGGCGCGAACGGCCAGCCTGGAGTCGACGGCCCCGATGGGTGGAGCAGCAGGCCCGGCACGGGAGCGCAGCCCGGAGTCAACGGCTGGAGCAGCGGGCCCGGCACGGAGGACCGCGGCGATTGGCGCGGCGGGCCCGGCGCGGACGGCGGCCAGGACTGGCGCGGCCGGGCCGACGCTGACGGCGGCGGCCGGCGCGGGCAGCCTGGTATGGGAGGCGGCCCGGACTGGCGCGGGCAGCCCGGCACCGGCGGTTGGGGTGGCGATGAAGGCGGCGGCCGGCGGCGTGGCTTCGGTGGGGCCACCGCCCGGCCCATAGCCGCCATCGGCTCGCGCCCGGCGGAGCCGCCCACCGACCCCTGGCGTGACCCCGCCGGCGACAACGGCCACGGCGAAGCGAGTGTGAACGGCTGGCAAGGCCGCCCCGCCGGCGGGCCTGGCGAGTCCGAACAGGACGATCGGGACGGTGGCCGGCGTCGGCGGGCCTACGAGGAGCCGTCGACCCGGCGGGTCAACGGTGCTGCCGCCGCGATCGGCTGGCGCCCGGAGGAACCCCCGACCGAGTCGTGGCGCCGCGATGACGATGCCGACGGCCGGCGCGGCGAGCCGGGCGGGCCCGGGTGGCGCGGACGGCCGGGCACGGAGGACCTGCCGGGAGGCCGGCGCGGCGCGGCCACCGCGGACGACGGGC
>NZ_JBFAZH010000087.1:0-12765 GCF_040681735.1 Actinoplanes sp. NPDC051633
TACACGGCGACGACGTCATCCGAGATCTGTGTTCGGGTGAGTTGAGTTCTGACGTGTTCTCTTCCGATCTGAAGTTGGTGGCTTCCCGAGCGGCATCACGACCGTGCCGCTCGCGCTCGCGGGCGGCTGCGGCGGCGGCGTTGGCGAGCATGGCGTCGCCAGTGTTGCGCCAGCCTGCTCCGGCGTAGGCGAGGGTGCTGATGACGACGGTGGTTTCTTCGTCGTCGTCGGCCTGGTCGTCGTGTTCGACGGTGCGTCGCCAGATGACGCGGGCGTCGCGCAGGATGCGGAAGGTGACGGAGTAGCGGCGGCTTTTAGTGAGGAAATGGCCGCCGAACCCGAGCATGTGCGCCCACCGCCGTAGTCCTGCCCATTGCTTGGTGCAGCCGAGCGCCCAGGCGGCGTGGACGAGCCGTTCAGGGTGGGTACCGGCCGGGTTGGCGAACAGGTCGATCAGGTCGCCGGTGATGCGGCCGGAGACGTGGCCGGTGGCTTCGGTGCTTTTGGTGGCGTATTTGGCGAGGTACGCGGCAACCATCGCGTCGGTGATGTCCCCGTCGCCGGTGACTTTGACGGGTCGCAGGTCGGCGTAGCGCCCTTTGCCTTCGTCACCCCAGGCCATCGGCCAGCCGTCGGGCCGGCAGGGGTGGGCCGGGGTGGTGAAGTGGGTGGCTTGGGCGGCGTCGGCGATGGCAGTCATCAGGTCGAGGACTTCGAGGGCGGCCGGAGGTGGCACGATGGCGCCGGGGCAGTCGGGGCTGACGCCGTCGAGCCGGACGATGACGTGGTAGTGCACGACGCCGCGGCGTTGCATCTCGGCGACCTTGCCGAATGACAGGCGGATGTCAGCGGCGCGGACGCCGACCTCGCGGGCGATGCGGGTGAGGGCGCGGCGGATGGCGATGGTGGTGCGCCGCCACAGTTCCGGCGCTTGGTGGTTGAACACGACCTGACCGTCGTGGTCGTAGCAGTCGAGGCACAGCGGGGTGCCGAGGATGCGTTCGCCGTCGGCGTGGATGCGGGGGCAGCGTAGGTCGACGCCGTGCGGGCAGAGGGCTTCGTGGCGGCGGGGCCGGCAGGGGATCTGCTGGCCGGTTTTGTTGGTGCGGCGGGTGTGCACGTAGCCGAACGAGGGTGCGACGAAGGTGGCGAACACGGCCGGGTGGGCGGAGACGGTGGCGGGGATGCCTTTGCCGCCGATGAGTCCGGCGCGGATGAGTTGGTAGGCGTCGCGGCGGTAGACCTCGGCGCAGGAGGGGCAGACCGAGGCGCGGCGGTTGCTGCAGGCTTTGTAGAGGACGCCGTCGGGCATGGTGGCGGTGGTCATGTGGTCGAGCAGTTGTCCGGTGGTGCGGTCGGCGGTGAGTCGTTCCCCGGACAGGCGGATCGGACGGGTGCATCCGGCGGCCGGGGTGATGTGGCGTAGCCAGTCGAAGTAGCCGGGGTCTTGGGCGCGGAGGCGGGCGAAGTCGTCGGCGTAGAGGGGGCGGCGGTCGGCGCCGCAGTGCCCCGGATAGTGCCGTTCGGCAGGGTGGCGTTCGGACTGGTGATGTTCGGCGTTCTCCCCCGTACCCACAACAACAGGTGTTGTGGGTACGAGAGGCAGCGTCGAGGCGGTCACGCAGGTGCCTTTACGGTGCTGCCGTTGTGCGGCCGGGTGTCAGCCGCAGTAGGCGGGTTGGTGCGTAGGTGGGTCAGGATGTCCGCGGCTTTGGGCGTGGGTACGCGCAGGCGTACGGCCATCTGGTTGGCGTTGATGTCTTCGCCGTGCTCTTCGTGGTGCGAGGCGGCGATGATGCGGGCGTTGGCCAGCTGCAGCTCGGAGAACGGCAGTGCCGACACCGGTTCGGCCACAGCGGTTGCCGGTGCTATCACGGCCGGAACGGGCTCCGGTGCTGCCGGTGCGGAAGTCTTCGTGGCCGGTGTCCGGGCGGGTGTCTTCTTCGCCGGTGTCGTTTTCTTGGCGGTGGCCCTGGTCTTGGTTGTTGCGGCGGCCGGGCGGACCTTCGCGCGCGTGGTGTCTGTTGACGGTGCGGGCGAGGTGGCCGGCGGTGGTGCCGCGACCGGGTTAGTGGGCCGGGGTGATGCAGTGGCGGAGAAGACGAGCTTGGACAGGCCGAGGAAGGCCACAGCGGGCAGGGCGGAGACGATCCAGCCGGACAGGCCGGGTTTGGCCACGGCCAGTTGGGCGGTCAGCGAGAAGCCGACTGCCCCGACGAGCAGGACCATCGGGTAGCGCACGGAGCTGCCGGGGTTACCACGGCGGCGGCGGGCGATCTCGATGATGGATGCGGTCGGGATGAGTTCACTGATGACGGCGTTGGCCCAGCCGAACCAGTCCGGTGTTCCAGCTGGGGAGTTGTCGATGGTCCAGTCGTGGACGTGGGCGAAGGAGGCTGCGCCGGCCATGAGGCCGACGGCGGTGACAATCAGGACGAGGACGCCGAACTGGAGGTGTTCGGCGGTGAAGCGCGATGGCTTCTTGCTGATGGTGTGCGTGGCGGGCACGGGTTCGGTGGTCACAGTTGGATCCCTTCGCCAGGTCCGAGCGGTCCGCGAGGGCCGAGGGAGACCAGGGCGATGACGCCGAGGCAGCCGGGGCAGAAAGCCGGCCCGAGCCGGAAGGCGAGCAGGTCGACGACGAGTTCGAGCGGGCTGTTGTAGTTGGCGGGGAAGACGGCGAGGCCGTTGCAGGACTGGCATTCGACGCTGCAGGCTGGGCAGCGTTCGAACAGTTCGCCGAGATGGTCGTCGCGTCCGGCGGGCATGTGCCCGTCGATGCAGAACTGGCAGCCGAGGGTGGCGGCGGTCATGGGTTCACCGCCGGGTAGGCGTGCGGCCATCCCGAGTTATGGCAGGCGGTACAGAAGAACGGGCCGACCTCGGTTCGAGGAACGAAGTATTCACCGTCGCAGTTGCGGCAGCAGACACGAACGTTGCCCAGGGCGTTCTGCCGGATGTCCTCGGCGATTTCAGCCGCCAGCATTCGCCGTTCGGTTGCTTGGATCAGCAGGTCTTCAGTGGACTCCTGCAGCCGATCGAGGACGACTGCCGTGTCGGCGCAGGTCGCGGTGAGGTAGTCGGCCAGAACGAGAGCGTGCTCCCGCAGTCGGCGGTGGTTGGTGAACATCAGGGCACCTCCGGGGTGCAGTCGTGGCAGGCGCCGAGGCGGCGCGGGATCTGGTAGGGCTTGAGCCGGTCGCAGACGGGGCAGACGCGCTTGGCGCGGTTGGCTTTGTCGAGGGCGGCGAGTTGCGCCGTGGTGGCGGTGCGCTTGGGCTTCGCCAGGTCGATGCGGTAGAGGTAGGCGACGCGCTGGCCGCGACGCCACATCAGTTGCGCGGCAACGGTTTGGCCGCCGGGACGTAGCCCTTTGTCGCGGAGCTGACGCCGGGTGAGCAGCCCGTCAGGGCCGAACCCGAACGGATACGTCGGGATGCCGAACCGTTGTCCGGCAGGGTCGTAGAACCACATCGGGTCCTCGGTGTCGTCGGCCTGGTCGTTGCCGTGGGTGCACGGCGGGCCGAACGTGGGATGCGCGTAGCTGTCGCGGTCGACGTCTTCCGGGAGGAAGGCGGATTCACAGGCGGCGCAGACGATCGGGCCTTCGTCGAAGGCGGTCACGGAGAGGCGGATTTTGCGCGGGCAGGCGCATTCGGCGGACACGCCGTTGTTGTTGTTCGTGCGTTTCTTGGCCTCACCGGTCGTCTCGGGGTGCCGGTAGGCGTTAAGCGCCTTCGCGAGGTGGTCGAGGGTGTCGGCGTAGTCGACGGCGGCGGTGTCGGTCAGCGTGCACGGCGAGTAGCCGAGCTTGTCGTCCTTGGTGGCGGACAGTCCGAGTTCGGCGGCGAGTTTGGCGAAGTTCTTGTTGTGCCAGCGGCCTTGCCGGCTGGTGTCCTGGATGTCGCGGGCGTTGGCGAGTCCGTGGGTGGCCTCATGCAGCAGGGTGACCAGGACCTCGGCGGGACTGCGCTGCAGTCCTTCTCCGGCGACGAGTACCTCGGGCAGTTGGGTGTCGCCGTGCTGCCAGCGCAGGGTGGCGAAGTGTCCCCACTTCATCGACGACTTGGCGTTGGTGGGTGAGCCGGAGCCGACGATCAGGACGGCTTCGGGGACTTCCGGGTGCCGGGCGCGGATACGGGCCCAGGCGGTTTCCAGCACGGACAGCAGCCCGGCCGTGGTGAAGGTAGATGGTTGACACGTACGTGTCAGGTCGGTGGTGTCTGCAGTGGTCATCGGGTTAGCTCCCGGATTCGCAGTCGAGGCAGGCGCCGGTGCGGCGCGGGATTTGGTAGGGCTTGAGCTGGCCGCAGGCCGGGCAGACACGCTTGGCGCGGTTGGCCTTGTCGAGGGCGGCGAGTTGCGCGGCGGTGGCGGTGCGTTTGGGTGCCGCCAGGTCGATGCGGTAGAGGTAGGCGATCCGGCGCTGTTTGCGGTGGCGCCAGAGGATTTGCGCGATCGGATCTTGCCCGTTGGGTCGCAGACCTTTCGACCTCAGCTGACGCCTGGTGGCCAGGCCGTCGGGGGCGTTGCGGAACGGGAAGGTGGGGAAGCCGTAGCGGCTGCCCGTGGGGTCGTAGAACTCGACGCGGATCCCGGTGCGGGCTCCGAGAGCTTCCAGGTAGGTGTTGCCGGGCTGGGTCATGCGGCGGTCCTCCGGTTCGGGGAGGTGGCCAGGCGGCTGGTGGGCCGGGCCTGTTCGCGGACCCGGTTGGCGGGACGCACGGGAACGTGGACCCGGCGCGGGTCGCGGTAGAGGCAGGTGGTGTGCCGTTCGGCGCGGGCCTGATACATGGCCAGGTCGGCCTGGTGAAGCCAGACCTTGGCGGTCTGCCGGTGGTTGCCGAGGAACGCGCCGATGGTGGCGCCCACGGCCAGCTGCCGGCCGTGGTAGGTGACCGGTGCGGTCAGGTAGGTGTGGGCGTCGGTGAGCCAGGCGGCAGGCTCGGTGGCGGGTTCGGTGGCGCCGGGTGCGGTGATGAGGGCGAATTCGTCGCCGCCGAGGCGGGCGGCGAGACCAGCTGGCCCGGCCAGGGCGGTGAGCCGGTCGGCGATGACGGTGAGGATGTGATCCCCGGCCTGGTGGCCGTGGGTGTCGTTGACGGCTTTGAAGCCGACGAGGTCGACCACGGCGACGGCGACGGGGCAGCCGATCTGGTGTGCGGTGGCGATCAGCGTGTCGGCCTGGTCGTAGAGGCCGGTCCGGTTCGCGATACCGGTCAGCGGGTCATGCGTGGCTTGGTGCCGGACGGCGGCGAGTTGCCTGCCGAAGCGGCGGCGCGCGATCAGATAGCCCAGGGTGCTGGCCGCTGCGGCCAGCCAGATGGCGATCAGGACGGTGTTCATCGGGTGCCGCCGTGGGTGCGGTCGAAGTCGGTGGCGGCCTGGGTGAGGGCCATGACGACCTGCAGGCCGTGCCGGGCCGGGTCGTCGTTCCAGACATACGGCGACAGTTCCAGGTCGAGGTCGATGTCCTGGTCGCCGGAGAGCCGGCACATCGGGTCGGTGCGGCCGATGAAGTCGCAGAAGTAGTCGAAGGCCCGGCGGAACAGCCGGGTTCCCTCGGGTGGGGCGTCGGGGGAGTAGAGGTGGTGGCGGTTGCCGTAGGCGGCCATGCCGATCGCGCCGATGACGTCGGCGGGCGGGAACGGGGTGGTGTCGCGGCCGCCGTAGTAGTTACCGCGGTTCCAGCCGTGCCGGATGAGGTAGGTCGAGGCTCCGCGCAGGATGTCGGCCGGGGTGACGGAACCGAATCCGTCGGTGTCGGCGGCGGGGCTAGGCAGGTTTTGGGTACGGTGCATGACGCCACGTCCTTTCGTGGGCGGTGGTGGTGGCCGACGGGCCGGGCAGCTTTCCTAGGGCGTGATCCCGGTTCGTCGGCTGTTCCTATGGGTGGTGCTGGTGGTGCCTCCTTCAGGCGACGGCGCGCAGTTCGGCGGTGCTGTCGCGGTTCGGTGCGATGGTCCAGGCGGCGTAGTCGGCGACGCGGATGATGTCCGCGGTCGTCATGAACGCGCCCTTCATCAACTGAGGGGTGCCTTCCTCGCTGATCAGGTAGCCGACGCCCTGATTGGTGGGATCGACGGTGTTGGCGGAGAAACCCTTCTCGGCCCAGCCACGGCCGAGGATGATGTCCGACGACGCGTCGGTGGTGCAGCGGCCGGCGAACCGCCACGCGAACAGATCCCGCAGCGAGGTCGGGATGATGTCGAAGCTCGGCCGCTGCGTGGCGGCGACCACGATGATCCCGACCGCGCGGCCCCGGGCGACGATGTCGCGCAGCAGCGCGGCAAACAGTTCCTGGGTCTTCTTGTCGCCGACGGTGGCGGCGAAGTAGGCAATCTCGTCGCAGGCGACCAGGATCTGACCGAACACGTCGTTCGGGCCGATCTTCTGCCGCCGCTGCGACAGCAGGTACGCGTACCGGTTGTCCATCACCTGCTGCAGCCGGTGCAGGGTGGCGATGGCGTAGTCGAGGTCGGGGCCCACGAAGACTTCCGCCCGGTCGCGCCACAGGCCCAGCTCGACCTGTTTGCCGTCGATCAGGCACAACGTGACATCGGGGCAGAGCGCGGCGTGCCCAACGATGGTGTTGAGCAGACAGGACTTACCGGCGCCGGGTTCGCCGCCGATCAACATGTTGCGGTAGATCATCGGCACGTTCACGGCTTCGCCGTACTCGTCCATGCCGAGGAACACCGGGTCGAAGATGGACAGGTTCGGGCCGACCGGAACACTCGGCAGGCCCGGCATGGCAGCGCTCATGATGAGGCTCCGATCAGAAAGTGGGGTGCCCGGCGTGAGACGGGTTGCCTGCTGGCGGTGCTCACGCCGGGACACACAGAGGGTTTGACACGTACGTGTCAGCGGTTGACGGGGTTAGGCGTAGTCGCGCGGGTCGAAGCCGGACGGGGCGTCGTCGGCAGACGCGACAGGGTTACGGGAGCGGCGCCGCTGCGGGTCGCCGGTGTTGTTGGTGTTGGAGGTCCGCGCGGCGCGCGGGTCAGGAACCTCGCGGAGGTTCACGCCGAACGGCGGGACCGCTGGTGAGGTCGGCGCGTTGGCCGGCATGTCGGCCGGGACGAAGTCCGGCAGCGGTGACACCACCGTGTTCGCCAGCGGCTCGCGGCGGGTGACATCCACCCGGATCAGAGCAGCACGCTTACCCGACGCGGGAGTGACGCGAACCGCGTGGGCCCAGCACGCCACGGCCAGCTTCTCGACCTGACCGTCCTGTTCCAGATCCCTGATCGACAGACCCGGGCGCAGCCAGATCCAGACCCGTTCACCGGCCGGGGTCGGCCGGGCGAGCAGGATCAGCGGCAGCGTGCCGGAACGGTTCGTGGCGATGAACGCCGCGAAACACACCCGCAGCCGGTGCCGCACGATCAGGCACCACACCGGCGCTGCGACCCAGGACCGGACCCGGCCGAACGACGCCGCGATACACGCCAGACCGGCCAGGGCCAGCGCGAGCCACAAGGGTGTGGCCAGCATCAGCCAGGTCCAGCCGTACACGAAGCCGAGCGCAAGCAGGATCTCGGGCAGCCAGTGCCAGATGATCCGCAGCACCGGCCAGGCGATGATCAGGCCGAACACGACACCACCGAGTAGCGCACCCGCCGCCGCAGCGAGCAGGGCACCGACGATCGGGTGAAGGTAGTGCGATGCCACGGTGCCGCCCAGCACGGCGATCACCGCCAGGGTGATCCAGAACGCGACCTTGGCCTTACGCCGCTGGTTGTAGCGGGTCGGCGCCTCAATGACGGTCACCGTGTTGCCCCGGTTCGAACTACCGAAGCTGTTAGATTTGGGCACGACGATTCCTCCCTCTCCGGAGGGCTGGTTTCGATTCGGTCGGATGCGGGGCCGCTCGTGGACGCCAATCTCAGGCGGCCCCGCGTTCAATCCTCAGATGACTCCGGCTGTGCGTTCGGCCGGAGCTAGCGGAACCTCAGGCGGAAGCGCCGGCCAAAGCCGGGACACGCTGCTGCACGGGCTCAAGCGCCGTGCACTTGAACGCCACACCCGAGAGGATCTCCCCACGGGAGCTCTTGTTCGCCCACGGGAACGCCTCCAGGCCGACCGGCACGACCTGCTCACACACATCCGCGGTCGGCTGCTCAAGGCAGATCACCGCCACGTTGAACACCGCGCTCCACCCACGACCACGGGCGTACAGCACGGCCATCCACACCGGCAGCTTCGTCTCGAAGTCCTTCTTCTGCTCCTGGGTCTTCTCGTCCAGCTTCGGCGTCGCGGCCTGCGACACCTCGTAGATGACGTCGGTGATGTCCAGCATCAGACGGGGCTGGAGATTGCTCGGCATAATTGACTCCTCGGGAATCCTGTGCCGCCCGGCATGGGCGACTGGGCAATGAGGACAGGATGCGGCGAGGGCGGGCGACGTCTTTACCCCCCGACGGGACAACTAGGGACGTCTGGTGGTACCTTTAGACGTCCCCTTGACGTCCCTAACCGTCAGTCTTGAAAGGGTGCCCGCCGTGCCGAACGAACGTCTGCGCGACGCGATCTACAAGCACGGGCTCACCCCAGCCGCACTAGCTGAGCAGCTCGGAGTAGATCCGAAGACCGCCGAGCGATGGATCACTAAGGATCGCGTGCCGTATCCGAAGTACCGAAGTGCCATCGCTGCACAACTGCGGGAGAGCGAGACGTACCTCTGGCCGTCTGCGCTATCGAATGAGCGAACTCACCAGGTGAACCAGTCCGAAGTGGCTCACGTCTACGCGCGCCGAGCTGCGGCACCGGCCGACACCTGGCAGCGGCTACTTGATCGGGCCACCCGGCAGGTTGGCGTCCTCGCTTACGCCGCGTTGTTCGTGCCGGAGCAGAACCCCCGGTGGGTTTCGACCCTCCGCGAAAAAGCAGAGCGTGGCGTGAAGGTCGAAATCCTGCTGGGCGATCCCGACGGTGATTGCATCGCGGAGAGAGGCGCCGACGAGGGGATCGGCGGTGCCATGGCTAGCAAGGTTCACAACGTCTTGGCCTACTACGAGGAGCTACGCGAAGTCGACAACGTCGCGATGTACTTTCACAACACCACGTTGTACAACTCGATCTATCGGTTCGACGACGAGATGCTGGTCAACACTCACATGTACGGAACGCCGGCCGCCTACGCACCGGTGCTGCACCTCCGCCGTCTGGCCGGCGGCGAGCTGTTCGACAACTACACGTCGAGCTTCAACCGGGTCCTCGGACGCGCGCGAGTCGTGTGGCCTGACCAATGGTGAGACGCTGGGAGCATGGCACGTACCGAGTACCTGGACGATCCTGACGCCCCGAAGGCCAACAGCATCGTCGTCGCGGCAACGGTGTTCGTGGTCGATGACCACGACCGTGTTCTGATGATCCGGCGTACTGACAACGGCTTGTGGGCAATACCAGGAGGCGCACAGGATTTTGGGGAGTACATCGCCAACACAGCCGTCCGCGAGACTCGCGAAGAGTCGGGCATCGACGTCGAGGTGACGGGGATCATCGGGATCTACACCAACCCGAATCACGTCATGGCGTACTCGAACGGCGAGGTTCGCCAGCAATTCTCGATCTGCTTCCGAGCGCAGTATTTGAGCGGTGAGCTTACGCCGAGCGGTGAGTCGTCCGAGGTCCGTTGGGTGACGAGGGATCAGCTCGACGGCTTGCCGATTCACCCCTCAATGCGACTTCGCATCGATCATGGCTACCAGCAGAGACCGGCGCCCTACATCGGATGAGCCGCTTGACGCTCCTCAGTCCGCCGCACAGCCTCGAAAAGCTCAGGTTCTGCCCGCCGCCAAAAGCGCGTCACTGCGTCGTCTGGCCCGTAGCGCTCCCGGATTTCTTCCAGCCGCTCCCAGGCCGAGAGGTCTTGTCCTTCTGGTCCGGTCGTCATGTCGGCGTACCAGAGCGCATCCGCTACAGCTGAATGCTCTTGCGGGAACTCAGCCGCGAGCACATCATCAAGCCCGCGTTCGGCCGCCTCGTACAGGGCACAGGAGTGATTGGCCACCAGGCCGGCCAGCCGGTTGTCCCAGCCATGCCGAACGAGCCACCTTGCCCCGTCGAGAGCGTGAAGCCCAGTATCGACGATGTCCGGGGCGTAGCCGATGTCATGGAGCCAGGCCGCGGAGACGAGCAGGCTGGCGTCGGCTGGTTCGACCACCGCTCCTAGCCAAGCCGCCTTCGTCCCCACCGCCTGCACGTGCAACCAGCGCCGCGGCAACGCCGTAGCCAGCTTCTGCGCGGCGAGCTCTGCTGCGGTCACGATGTCACTCACAATACGAGCTTAGGCGCCGCAGCCGCTGCTATCGACCGGCCCTTTGTGTCGCGCACGCCAACACGAACGGACGGCGACTGACCTTGCGCGCCCATCAGGCAACATCGAGCCGAACGTCATCCGTCATAAAACCGACACTTGAGCCACTTCACTCTGAGCGGTGATCACTGCTTGACAGTCACCGATTGTGGACTGGTGATCGTTAACGAGGCGCAGCCAAGAACGACCATTGACGAAATGGCCTGCCACAGCCCACTCTAGGGCAGAGTCAGTCCTCGCGCTCGAGACTGAGAGGTTGTCCTTGAAAACACGACTTCTGGAAGCAAGGCGGAGGCTAATTTCCCTTACGGTCCAGATCATCAAAATCGAAACCGTGGTGTGGGGATTTGTTGCCGAGCGCGTACTGGTGCTGCTAAGGCGGACTCTTGAACGAGTTAGAGACACACCCTCCAAAGCGGCAGTTGCCTCCATCCTTCGGGATCCGGAATTCCGCCATCCCGCGTACCGCCTCAATGCCGTCGACAAGGTGCACGAGCGAGCCGACGAAGTTGTCGCGGAGATGCGTAAGCCGGAACCAGAAGAAGAATGGATACACGACCGTTTTTCTGAACGGTCCGCCGCAGAAGCCTTCTGGTTATTTATCGCACTAGCGAGTTTCGCAGCACTAGTCCTTGGGTGCGGCGGAATTGTCGCGTATAAGCTCGTACGAAAGTGGATGGGCGGGCCAATATCAGGACAAACGTGGAATCGATTAGCGCAAAATTGGCTGTCGCTAAATTGGACGGAACAGGCGCTTGTCTCGATAGGCATCGTAAGCCTTCTATTGCTCATATTTTTGATGTGTCGAGGGCTTCGGCTCGCAATCCGGCAGACTTCACGCGAGCACCGCGAAGTTTTCGAAGACGTTCTTCGGCCACACATTCGTCTACTTCTGAATGAACTCTCGAACGACGAGCAACCAGCGCGTCTTCGAGTCGATACAGCGCCTGGGCTGGGCGATACTGAGATCGCAGAGCGGCTTATCGAACGTCCTGAGATCGACCGTATTCGAATACTTAACGAGGAGCTCGGCGCCCACTCCGTCGCGGTGAGCGGGCCAAGAGGAGTTGGGAAAACAACTCTGCTGAAGGCTCTGTCTATGCAAAGTCCCACTCTTCGAGTTCTGGTCGCGGCACCCGTCACCTATGATGCACGAGAATTCCTGATTCACCTGTATATCAGTATCTGCCAGCATGTTTTGGAGGTTGCTGGCAAACCATCTAATGCAGTCATCCAGCTCGTGATGAAGACTGTTCGCAGAACCGTGCGATCTCTGACGCTCCTTCTATTTGTCGCAGTGCTGGCAATGGGTTTCCTTCCCGATGTTCATTCATTCGTTGGTGGGTATGTGCCGCTGCTCCCCAATCGGGTAGTTCTACTGCTATCAGCGCCCATTTTAGTCGTCGTGTGGTGGCTTGCTGGCCGGCTGCGCTTAGGCTTCGTCTCAAAGAAGACCTCATCCATGGTTACCCGTTGTCGGGAAGAAATTCAACTCCTGAAATTCTTGCAAACGACAACGACCGAACAGTCCGGCGGCATAAAGAGAGCTGGCTTCGAAGCACTTAGAAAGCGGTCACGGCAGGTGTCGACACGACCCTATACCTTGCCGGAACTTGTCCATTCCTACCGTGCGTTCATCGAGGAGTCAGTTGAGTGGCTTCGTGGGGAACGGGCATCAGGCGCACGCATTCTGATCTGCATAGATGAAGTCGATAGGATAGCTAAGGCGGAAGATGCCGAAAGCTTTCTGAACAACATCAAGGCGATTTTCGGTATTCGGTACTGCAACTACGTTGTAACCGTTTCCGAAGACGCGCTCGCTGGATTTGAGCGCAGAGTTGTGCGGGTACGCCCGGCACTAGACAGCGCCTTCGATGAAGTGATTCGCTTGGACCCTTTCTCCTTTCAGCAGTCTAACCAGCTTATCCAGCAAAGCGTGATTGGCATGCCACGGGAGTTCGTGATGCTGTGTCATTGCATCGCCGGAGGCATCCCACGCGATTTGATACGAGCGGTTCGGTCTACATTGGACCAAAGAAGAAGGTTCGACTTTACTGATATTCGGATCATCAGTGGGGCCGTCGTAACCAGTGAGATCGAGGCTCTGAGGCGAGGCCTAATGGCCAGAGTCATAGGAAGCGAAAGCGATGTCGAGCGGGCGGTGCTCCCAGCCTTGACAGCACACATTGACGTCGACGACAGCCCCATCGACCTTGAAGTTATTGTCTCGACCGTCAACACAGACGTCGACGACAAAGGCGCTGTCAACATGGTTCGCGAGTTCAGCGCTGCGTTGTACTTTTATTGCACGGTACGAGACGTTTTCGCTGAGCGGTCGATTGAGCTTAGTCTGCGACCGTGGCTTGTTGATGAATTGGCTTCCATTCGCGGCTTTCTGCCCATTAGTGCCACCATGACTATAGCGCATCTCGAAACCTTCCGGC
>NZ_JBFAZH010000088.1:0-12761 GCF_040681735.1 Actinoplanes sp. NPDC051633
GTCAGCTCCTCGACGCCGAGCGGGCCGAGCGCCGCGGTCAGCCTCAGCAGCTCCCAGCTCGGCTCCGGCATCCACCCGGTGCGGGTGCGGGCCACCTGCATGGCGACCGCACCGGTCACCTCCGGGCCACGGTCGGCGACCGCGACGAGCGCCGCGATGCCGCCCGTGCGCTCGGCAAGCTCGGCCGTCAGCTCCGCCGCCGGGATCGGGCCCAGCCGCAGCACCAGCGGGCTGCCGAGCCCGGCGATCGGGCGTCCCTTGATCTGCGACGGATACCGATAGGTGAGCACCACCCGCAACATCGCGCAGTGCCGGCCGAGCCAGGCCAGCTCGGCCACGCTCGTCTCGTCCAGCGACTCGGCGTCGACCACCGCCAGCAGCAGCGGCTCCGGCCCGCACAGCACGTCGACGATCGCGGCGAGCTCGTCGCGGCGCAGCGGGCGCTGCTCCGCCATCGCCGCCTCGACGGTGGCCGGCACCGCGCCGGAGACGCCGAGGTCGGCCAGCGCGCTGTGCAGCCAGGTGAGGCGCAGGGTGCCGGCCGACGACGGGCCGTGGCCGACGCCGAACCGGTCCGGGGCGAGGCGGCGCGCCTCGGTCAGCAACGCGGTCTTCCCGGCGCCGCTCGGGCCGACCAGGTGCACCAGCGGCGCCGGATCGTCGCAGAGCAGCAGGTCGATCTCGGCGCGCCGGCCGAGGAACCGCCGCCGGGGCTCCCGCGTCGCCCTGGCGGGCACGCGGGCCGACGCGGCCGGGGCCGGCGCGGGAATCGGGGCCGACCGGCTGAGCAGCACGCTGCGCTGCAGCTCGACGGTCTTGGCCGAGGGGGCAACGCCGAGCTCGTCGTCGAGCGCCTTACGGCACCGCTCGTAGAGGCGCAGTGCGTCGTCCGGCCGGCCGAGTGCCGTGGCCGCGGCCATCCCGGTCTGGTAGGCGATCTCCAGGAACGGGTCCAGCTCGATCGCCGCCAGGGCGAGCCGCAGCGCCCGTGCCGGGTCGTTCGGCAGGACCGTGCCCGCGATCTCGAGCGTGGCATTCACCGAGGCGGCCCGCACCTCGGCGCGCGCCTGCTCGGCCCAGTCCGCGTACGGGTCCTCGGCGAACGGCGGGTCGTGGGCCAGCGCCAGGATCTCCTGCTGGGTGCGCAGGCGGTCCGGGTCGCCGGTCGGCAGGTCGTCCAGGGCCTTGATCCGCTGGTGCAGGTCGGCCAGGTCCAGCCAGGCGCGCGAGGTGTCGAAGAGGTAGCCGCCGGAGCGGGTGACGATGAACTGGGTGGCGGCGGTGCTGTCGGGCTGGAGGCGGCGGCGGATCACCGACACGTAGTGCTCGAGCGCGGCCACGTGGTTGCCGGGCAGCTCACGACCCCAGACCGCGTCGGCCAGGGCGTCCTTGGACTGGATCCGGTCGTACCGGGCGGCCAGCACGCTGAGCACCTGCCGGGCGCGCCGGGGCAGCGCGCCCGCGGGCAGGCTGGTGCCGTCGGCGCCGGCGACGTCGAGCCGGCCGAGTACGCGTACCCGCATCAAAACCTCCCTGATCGGGTCTCTGATCGGCAGCGCCCGCCCGTCCTGAAGGCTTTCGCCCGGGTAACCGCTTCACCATCGATGACGACGATTGTTCAGATACAGGCAATCAACGTGCATTGATGCCCGGAAAGCGCTTCCTCGGATTGATACTCATCGACACCCGTTCCCAGCGGAGGTGCTAGATGAGAAGATCCCCGTTCCTGATCGCCGTCCTCGTCGCCGGCCTGTCCCTCGTCGTCGCCGGCGCGGCTCCCGCGCAGGCAGCAACCGTCAAGATCCAGGCCGAGGCGTACGCGGCACAGTCCGGCGCCCAGGTCGAGTCCACCGCCGACAGCGGCGGTGGCCAGAACGTCGCCTACCTCTCCTCCGGCGACTGGATGCGCTACGACGCCGTCGACCTCGGCGCGGCCGGCGCCCTGGAGGTCAAGGCTCGCGTCGCGTCGGCCACCGCCACCGGCTCCGGCGCCGTCGAGCTGCGCGTCGGCTCCCCGACCGGCACGCTGCTCACCAGCTTCGCGATCGCCTCGACCGGCGGCTGGCAGGCGTGGTCGACGCTGACCAAGAGCGTCGGCACCCACCCGACCGGCGTCCAGACCGTCTACGCCGTCATGCGCAACAGCACCGGCGGCGACTTCGTCAACATCAACTGGTTCTCGTTCGGCGACGGGCAGCCGGAGACCGGCGCGGGCTGGGTCACGATGGACCAGGCCGCGTGGAGCCGCCAGCTCGCCCAGTTCCAGGCGATCCCGCTGCGGCAGGTGCCGCCGAACGCGGTCCGCGTGTCGGAGTTCAACGCCACCTGTACCTACAGCCACTCGCGGCCGGACGACCCGATCGTCTTCCCGAACATGCCGGGCGCCTCGCACATGCACAGCTTCTTCGGCAACCAGGGCACCAACGCGGCCACCACGACCGACACCCTGCTACGCAACACGAACACCACCTGCGGACCGGCCCAGGATCTGTCCGCGTACTGGATCCCCACGCTCTACCAGGGCGACCGGGCGATCGAGCCCAGCGGAGTGGTCGTCTACTACGGCTCGCGGCTGGCCGACCCGGCGCCGACCGTACCGTTCCCGCACGGCTTCCGGATGATCGTCGGCGACGCCAAACGGCAGGCGCCGACGCCGGGCAACGGGGCGCCGGGCGAGTTCTACTGCGCCGGGCCGGGCGGCCAGATCGGCCGCAGCGCGGACGGCAACTGGCCGATCTGCGCGCCGACCGCCATCCTGATGTTCCACCTGCTCTTCCAGGACTGCTGGGACGGCGTGCACCTGGACAGCCCGGACCACAAGTCGCACGTCGGGTGGATGGACGGCACCGGCAGGTGCGGCGGGGTCACCCCGGTCGCGATCCCGTCGGTCTCGTTCCTGATCGCCTACCCGACCTCCGGCAGCAGCGCCGGCTTCCGGCTGGCGTCCGGGATGGCCTCGTCGATGCACGGCGACTCGTTCATGGCGTGGGACGACCTGGCACTCGGTCAGCGGGTGAAGAACTGCGTGGTGCAGAAGGCCAAGTGCAACACCGCCGGGCAATACTGAGGTAGGCGTGCGCGATACCATCGACGATCATCGTTGGAGGTGTCGTGCACGTTCTGCTCTCCGCCGCCCTTGTCCTCGCCGCTCATGCGGCGCCCGCCGCCGGCCCGGTTGACGTGTGGAGCGTCCCCGGGCCGGCCGGCTCGCCGATCACCGCACGGCTGACCTTGGAGGACGGCCGGCTGTCGTTCGGGGTGGACGCCGCCGGTCGCTCGGTGCTGCCCGCGGCGCCGATCGGCCTGACCACGGCGGAGGCCGATCTGAGCAGCGGCCTGGCCTTCGTGTCCGAGACCGGGCGGACGCTCCGCGAGCAGTACACGATGACCACCGGCAAGCAGCTCCGGCGGAGCACCACGTTGCGCGAGGCCACCTTCAGCTTCGTGGCGAACCAGAAGAGGCTGGACGTCGTGGTCCGGGTCTCCGACGAGGGCGCCGCCTACCGGTACGTGCTGCCGGAGGCCGGCACGGTCACCGGCGAGGCATCGTCGTACGCGATCCCGGCAGGCGCGCCCGCGTGGCTGCTGCCGTATTCGCCGAACTACGAGGAGACCCGCATCGAGACGACGGCCGGGGCCGCGCCGGTCGCCGACTACGGCTTCCCGTCGCTGTTCCGGGTCGGTGACACGTACGCGTTGCTGTCGGAGTCCGACGTGGACGGCCGGTACTCCGGCGGACGGCTGACGCATGCGGGCGGTGGCGCGTACCGGATCGAGCTGGCCGACCCGCACGTCCCCGCGGTGATCACCACGCCGTGGCGGGTCGCCGTCATCGGCGACCTGGCCACCGTCACCGCCTCGACCCTCACCGACGACCTCGCACCGCCCTCGCGGCTCGATGACACCTCCTGGGTGCGCCCCGGCGTGGTCGCGTGGTCCTGGCTCTCCGAGCACTCGAGCCCGGCCGACCCGGTGCGGCAACGGCAGTACATCGACTTCGCCGCGCGCAACGGCTGGCCGTTCGTGCTGATCGACGAGGGCTGGAACGCGTCCTGGGTACCCGACGTGGTGCGCTACGCCCGGGCCCGCGGAGTCGACGTGATCCTCTGGTTCCACTGGTCGGCCTTCGACACGCAGCAGGAGCGCGACACGACGCTGCCACTGGTGAAGTCGTGGGGCGTGGCCGGGCTGAAGATCGACTTCATGGACTCGGACAGCCGGGCCAGATTTCAGTGGTACGACCAGATCCTGCCGGCCACCGCGGCGCAGAAGCTGATGGTGAACTTCCACGGCGCCACGATCCCGCGGGGCATCCAGCGCACCTGGCCGCACGTGATGACGCTCGAGGCGGTCCGCGGCGCCGAGCAGTTCCGCACCCGTGCCGCGACCAACACGATCTTCCCGTACACCCGGAACGTGACCGGCGGCATGGATTACACGCCGGTGACCTTCGTGGTGGAGGACCGCGACACCACCGACGCGCACGAGGTCGCGCTCGCGGTGGTCTACGAGTCGGGCTGGCAGCACCTGGCCGACCGGCCGGAGACCTACGAGGCGCATCCCGAGGCGCTGCGGACGCTCAACCAGATCCCGGCGGTGTGGGACGAGACCCGGCTGCTGTCCGGCGAACCCGGTCGCGAGACCGTCGTGGCCCGCCGCGACGGCAATCGCTGGTGGCTCGGTGGGATCACGGCGACCCCCGCGGTCGTCGAACGGCTGGGCCTGGACTTCCTGAGCAGCGGGCGCTGGCTCGCCGAGACCCTCCGCGACGGCGACCACGGCCTGGTCCGGGAGAGCCGCATCGTCCGGAGCACCGACACGCTGACCGTGCCCGTGGCCACGAACGGCGGGTTCGTGACGGCGCTGTGCCCCTACACCGGCTCGGCCACCTGCGACCGTCCGATCAGGCCGGTGCCGGCCACCGCGCTGACGATCGAGCCGGCGTCGGCGGATGTCCGCCCGGGACAGACCATCGAGGTCGAGGCCACCTTCACCCTGCCGGCGGGCGGCCCGATCACCGACGTGACGCTGGCGCCGCAGCCCCCGGCCGGCTGGGCCGTCGAGGGCGCCACGGTCCGCCGCGACCGGCTGCGCGGCGGCGAGTCGCTGCACGGCACCTGGCGGCTGACCGCGCCGGCCGCCGTGCCGACCGGCGCTGTCGACCTGCCGATCGTCGCCACCTACACCTACCGAGGCGAGCGGGTGCACGTCGAGCAGGCGGTCCACGCGCTGGTGCCGCCGCCGGACCCGACCGGTGACGCGTTCGTGAGCGACCTGCCGTTCCTGGCCGAGAGCAACGGGTTCGGCCCGATCGAGCGCGACCGGTCCAACGGTGAGCAGTCCGGCGGCGACGGCGGGACCCTGACGATCAGAGGCCAGGAGTACGCGAAGGGCCTCGGCACGCACGCCCCCGCGGAGGTGCGGATCTGGCTCGGCGGGGCGTGCACCGGGTTCTCGGCGGTGACCGGTGTCGACGACGAGGTGACCCAGCCCGGCTCGGTGGCGTTCGAGGTCGTCGCCGACGACGGCCGGGTGCTCGCGAGCACCGGAGTGGTCCGCAGCGCCGACCCGGCCCGCCCGGTGACCGCGGACGTCACCGGTGTGCGGGTGCTGACGTTGCGGGTCACCGACGGGGGCGACGGCAAGAACTTCGACCACGCCGACTGGGCCGAAGCCCGGATCAGCTGCGCGTGACCTCGTACCGCAGGTAAACCACGCCGTTGCCGAACCGGCGCTCCTCGGCCAGTGACAGGTCGAGCCGGGCCCGGTCCGGCAACCCCCGCGTGCCGCCACCGATGATCACCGGTGAGAGGAAGAGGCGGACCTCGTCGATCAGCCCGGCGCGGTAGGCGTGCCCGGACAACCCGGGCCCGCCGATGCTGAGGTCGCGGTCCGAGCCCTCCTTGAGGGTGCGGATCGCGTCGGGGTCGAAGCTGCGTTCGATCCGGGTGCGTTCACTGTCCACCGACTCCAGTGTGGACGAGTACACGACCTTGTCGGCGGCCTGCCAGAGGCGCGCGAAATCCAGCTCGACCGGCGAGACGTCCTCCTGCAGGTGCGCGGTCTCCCAGTACTTCATCACCTCGTAGAGCCGGCGCCCCAGGAGATAGGTGCCGATCGGCCGCTCGATGTCGTTGACGAACTGGTGCACCTCGGCATCGGGCGCACTCCAGTCGAACTTGCCGTCCTGGTCGTTGATGTACCCGTCCAGCGACATGATCTCGGTGCAGATCAGCTTGCCCATCACCCCTCCAACCGCTTGCATTTTGCAACTGGTCTGCAGGATAGCGCAATGGCCCTCACCGGGGAAGTGAGGACCATCGCCGGTGGGGACGGGTCATTCGACGTGGGGCACGTCCGGCTTGCACTTCGCGCCCTGGGTGAGGCAGGTCTTCATCCGGTCGTAGAGCGCCTGCGGCTCCCAGGCGTTCATGAAGTCACCGTGCATCGACGACGGGTTCCCGGACGACAGGGACAGGTTCGCGGCGTTCACGCCCTTCGTGCTGTAGCCGATCTCGAACAGCAGCGCCGGCAGCCGCACCGGGAACTCGGCGTTGCAGGTGAAGCTCACATGCGACTTGTGGTCGGGGCTGTCGAGGTTCTTGCCGTCCCAGCACTGCGGGAAGCGCAGGTGGAAGACCATCGTCGGGTCGGTGCCGCCGCAGACCGGCCACGGCGGCGTGTTGCTCCTGGCCTCCTCGATGGTCGCCGACCCGCAGAAGAAGTCGCCCATCGGGTTGCCCGCGCTGGTGTTGTCCAGCTTGGCGCTGCCGGTGATCATCCGGAACCCCTGCGGGAAGGGCACGAGGTCCGACGCCTTGGCGCTGCCGGCGCCGTAGTAGACGGTGAACCGCTGGTACGGCACCTGCGTGCCGTCCTTGTCGGCGGTCCGGCCGACCTGCACCTCGGGCACCCAGTACGCGGACAGATCCGCCGCCGGCGCACACGAGCTGGCCTTGTTGCCCTCGAGGGATTCGATGGTGCTGTTCTCGTCGGTGCTCTCGTTGCCGAAGAAGTTGTGCATGTGCGAGGCGCCCGGCATGTTCGGGAAGACCAGCGGGTCCACGCGGTCCGAGTGGCTGATCTCGCATGCGGCGTGGAACTCACCGACGTCGTGGTTGTTCACCGGACCGGCCTTGGTGGCGCGGTAGGCGGCGAGCTGCCGTGCCCAGTCGGCCTGGTCGATCGGGACCCAGCCGGGCCCGGAGTGCGTGCCGTCGCCGGCCGGCGTCGCCGACGGGGGTGCCGGCGGTGGCGCCGCCGTGGCGTCGAAGACGAACCAGTTGATGTTGACGAAGTCCGACCTCTGGCCGCTCTTCAGCAGCGCGACCACCGACTGCTTCCCGGCGGGAGCGCCGGTCACGGGCGCGGTCCGGGTGGCCCAGGTCTGCCAGCCGCCGGTCCTAGCCACGGGGATCGTCGCTAGCAGCGTGCCGGTGGGAGTCCCGGCGCGCAGCTCGATCGACCCTCCGGCGGGTTCGTTCGACGAGATCCGCGCCGACACCGTCGCGCCCACCGTGACGTCGTCGAACCGCATCCAGTCGCCGTTGCCAAGGTAGGCGGCGTTGAGCCCGCCGCCGCTGTCGTTCGTCCCCTCGGTCCGCACGCCGGACTGCGCCGCGTACGCCTCCGCCTGCACCGCGTTCGCCGGCGTGGCGTCGACGGCCGCGTCGGCGTTCATCACCACGACGCCGCTGGCCGTCAGCACACCGGCCACCGAAGCGGCCAGCACCACCCTGGTTCTCTTCCTCGGCATTCCCTAATTCCCTCCACCCGGGACGTGACGGGAAGGAGTATCAGGACGCCTCGGATATCGAGGCAAGCCGACAAGAAAGAATTATGAGTCGCCCGTTCGCCGGGCCCTGGTAGCGGTCGGCGGTCACGTCGATAACGCTTTTCCGGCGCCTCTTTCTTAAATGTGCCTGAAGTCGACGTTTCCGCTGGTGGCGGCACCCGAGACGCTCGATAACAGTTTCCCGATAATACGCGCCCACGAGCGATCAGCGCGGCGTGAACACGCCCTCGGGATCATAGTGCGCGCGAACGGCCCGGACCCGGTCGACGTTGCTCAGAAAGTACGCGGTGTCGGGAAGACCCGGTTCGGGGAAGTTGGGATAGGTGCCACCGGTCCCGTGCGGCCGGGTGATCGCGAAGGACTCATCGAGCCACAGGTTCTCCGGGGCTGTGCGGGGGTCGACCGTCGCCGCGTGCTTGAGCAGAAAGGCGGCGTCCCGGTGCGGGAAGGCGGTCGCCTCGGCCGGCACCCGGCAGTACGCGCCGCCCCACGGCGAGAAGTCCAGCTCCCGCGACTCCCCCGGCCGCCGGTCCGCGCCCAACCGGGCCACCAGCTCCTCCGCGGGCACCGGCGAGCGGAAGTACTCCGACCGCAGGTACGTGTGCCCGCCCGCCGGCTCAGGTCCGTCGTGCGGATCCACCCCGGCCAGCCACGCCTTCACCGCGCGCAGCCGGCCGGGCCGCCGCGTCCCCTCGGCCGGGGCGACCCCGATCGCCGCCAGCAGGTCCTCGAGCGGCCCGACGTCGCCGGTCGCGCCGAAGACGGTCACCGCCGGCGGCCGGGCGAGGTCGGCGGCCGTCGACAGCACGAGGCTGGCGGCGAGGGTCTCCGGCGCGGCGGGCGCGTGCCGCTGCCACGCGGCGAGAACCTCGGCGGCGCTGCCCGGCGGGAAGCGGTAGAGGAAACCGGTCGACTCCGGCTCGGGCAGGGTCGCGAACACCAGCTCGGTCACCACGCCCGGCGCGCCGCCGCCGCGCAGCAGCCAGAAGAGATCCGGGTGGCGCTCGTCGTCGCAGACCAGCTCGCGGCCGTCGGCCAGGACCACGGTCGCGGACCGCAGCGAATCGCAGGTCAGCCCGTACCGCCGCCCGAGAACGCCCAGCCCACCACCGAGGGTGAGGCCGGCGATCCCGACCGTGGGCCCGCAACCGGCCGGGATCGTGCGGCCGACGGCCGCGAGCCGGTCGTAGATCGAGCCCAGCCGAGCGCCGCCGCCGATCGCGACGAGATCGCCGCGGACCTCGATGTGGTCCAGCGGCGCGGTGTCGATGAGGACGCCGGTGGTGCTCGATCGGCCGGCGAACGAGTGACCGCCGCCGCGCACGGCGATCGGAAGCCCACGGCCGACCGCCTCGACGACGTCCTTGCTGCCCGAGCAGCGGACGACCACGGCGGGCACGATGCCGGCGAAACGTGGGATCATGGCTTCACGGTAGCGGCCCGCTCTGCGATGCTCGACGCCATGTGCACCGAGAAGTGTTCGCAGCTCACCCGGCGTGCGGCCCTGTTCGGGGCGGCCGCCGTCGCCACCACCGCCGCCCTCGACGCCCCGGCTTCGGCCGCGGAGCGGACGCCGTCCTTCCGCGGCGGCCGGCTGACCGACCTCACCCACCCCTTCACGACCTCGTTCCCCGCCTTCGAGCCCGATGAGGCACCCACCCGCCGCACCTACGTGACCATCGAGGACGACGGTTACTACATGCAGGAGTGGCGGATCATCGAGCACACCGGCACGCACGTCGACGCGCCGGGGCACTTCACCCCGGGTGGCCGCCTGTCCACCGACCTGCGCCTGTCCGAGCTGATCACCCCCGCGGTCGTCGTGGACATCAGATCCCGGGCGGCGCGGAACCCCGACACGACGGTCACCGTCGACGACCTGCGGACCTACGAGCGCCGGCACGGCCGGATCCCCCCGGGCGCGGCCGTGATCATGAATTCCGGGTGGGCCGCGAAGGCCGGCGATCCGGCCGCGTACCGGGGCGCCGACGCCGCCGGTGTGCTGCACTTCCCGGGCTTCGACCCCGAGGCGACCGAGTGGCTGCTGCGCCGGCGGAAGATCCGGTCGCTGGGCGTGGACACGCTGAGCATCGACCCGGGCGTCTCGGAAACCTTCGAGACGCACGTGATCCTCACCGGCGCCGATCGCTACGGCCTGGAGAACCTGGCCAATGTGGACCGCCTGCCGCCGAAGGGGGCCACCGTCGTGGTCGGCCTGATCCCCTACGAGCAGGGCTCCGGCGGACAGGCCCGGATCTTCGCGGTCAGCTGATCAGGGCGATCAGGAAATCGGCCGCGGGGAGGGCGAAGACCGCGGCGACGACGGCCAGGCGCGGGATGGTCGGGGTGCGTGCCAGGATCGCGTACGCGCCCACGACCACCGGCGCCGCCAGCCACTGCAGCGTCCAGCCCGTCCGCTCGACCAGCACCCCCAGCTCGCAGACGGCCAGCCACAGCGCGGTGGCCGCGGTCCACAGGGCGAGCCCAGCCCGGTAGCACCGTTCGGGCCGCCAGCACACCGCGGTCGTGCGGTATCCGGCCGCCCGGTCCGCGTCCACGTCGAGCACCGTCGTGGGCAGATACAGCGCGGCCGCCAGCATCGCGCCGAGCACCACCATGACCAGCGGGTAGTCCCCGGCCGGCCGCTGCAGCGCCCACCCGGCGAGCGGGGCCAGCACGCCGACCACCAGCGCGTTCACCACCACATCGGCGCCGGGCCGTGACTTGAGCCGCAGCGGCGGCGCGCTGTACGCCCAGCCCAGCCCCAGCACGATCAGCGCGCCGAGCAGGAACGACGGCCCCAGCACCGCCGCCACGACGAGAGTGGCGGCGGTGCTCCCCCGATACAGGCCCCGCAGGGTGGCCGGCGTGAGAGCACCGGTGACCAGCGGGGAGTTGGCCTTGCGCGGGTTGAGCCGGTCGGTGGGCAGATCGTGCAGGTCGTTCTGGGCCAGCACTGCCGTCCAGACCAGCGGGCCGAGCAGCAGGGCGAGCAGCAGCCCGTCGATGGCCGGCGGGATCAGGCCGTGGCCGGCCAGCACCCAGCCGAGGTAGGCGCCGCCCCAGCCCAGCGGCCAGAACCAGGGCCGGCAGATCGTCCAGGTCCGGCCGGCCGTCCTGGTGGCCGTACTGCCGGCCTTCGCGGGGGCGAGCGTCGTCATGCGTCCGACGTTATGGATCTCGGCGGCGGCGAACCTCCCGCGCCGGTGCGAACCGTCTCCCCCTCAGGAGGGATCGAGCACGTCGAACCAGTTGCCCGCCATCGCCCGGTAGCCCTTCTTGTTCGGGTGCACGGGGTCGCCGAGCTGGTCGCCTTCGATCGCGTGCTGGTCGGCCAGGTGCACCCGACCGCCCTTGGTCGCGACCAGGTCCGGGATCGCCGCGTTGTAGGCGTCGATCCGCCGCTGGTAGTCGGCCTTGTCGGAGCCGACGATCCGGGCGACCACGACGTGCACCTCGGGGCCGTCGGCGAGGAGCTGGTCGATCAGCTCGGAGAGCCGGCCGGCGGCCCCGGTCGCCTTCTCGTCGGTGCGCATGTCGTTGGTGCCGATGTGCAGCAGCACGACCTGGGGGCGGTAGGTGGCCATCCAGTGGTCGGCGCGAGCCGCGATCTGGTCGATCCGCCAGCCGATGTGGCCCTCGTTGTCGCGGTCGGTGCCGGCCGGGCCGCTCCGCATCGAGCCCACGAAGTCGACCTCGACGCCGGCCGCCGCCAGCTTGCGGCCCAGCTCGTCGCGATAAGAGCCCAGGTCCGGGTCGCCCAGGCCGTACGTGATCGAGTCGCCCAGCGGCATGATCCGCAGCCGGCCGTCGCCCCTGCCGGGCAGCCGCGCGGACTCCAGGGCCGGCCGGCCCTCGCTGACGATGACCGTGCTGACCGGCGTTGGCTCCTCGGCCGGCACGACCGGTGCCGCCAGCGTCCGGGACGCACAGCCGTACGAACCGCCGGCCAGAAGCAGCACGGCGGCCGTGGCAACAAACCGCCGCGACATCCTCATGCCCATCGAATCGTGCGGCACGGTTGCCGAGGGCGGCGCACGCGGGGTGCGACTCGGGAGCAGCCCGCCTTGATGATCAAGGCTTGAAGCGGACGGAACCTTCCCTGCAGAACCCGGGCTTGCTCTCGTTGCCCACGCATTGACCGTCGACGAGCGCCCGGACACCGAGCGGCTCACCGAGATCAACCTCGTAGGTGACCTCGTTGTTGCCGGGGCACGTCGCCGCCCCGGTCTGCTTCGGCGTCACGGAGAACGTCACGACAATCTCCGACTCCGTCTTCCGGATGATCGGCGCCAGCACCTGGCCGGTCCGCCCGCCGTTGCAGCCCTCCCGCCAGACAACGGCAAGGAACGACGTCGACGACTGCTGGAGTTTCTCGTTCGGCCCGACCACCCAGAGAGCGGGATCCCCCGGCACGCTCGCCGCCGACGACGACGCCGACGCACTCGGCTCGGCGGCCGGTGGTGCACTCGAAGCGGGCGCATCCGCCTCGGGCCTGGCAGCGTCGTTGCAGGCGGACAACAGGCCCGGCAGGGCCGCCAAGACGACTACCGCAAGAACTCGACCGGTCCGCATCCCCCTGGGACGTGCGGGCCACGCTCGCGGTTCCGCGGATGGGTCGAAAGCGGTCTGCCCCTGACGATTCAGTCCTGCTTCGCGGCGGCCGCGTCGACGCACACGACTCCCCTGTTGCCGTCCTGGTCGGCGATCACGGTGAGCGATGGCGCGTTGCTGTCGTCGACGACGGTCCCGCCCGCGGCGAGGGCGTCAGCGATCCGTTGGCCGGCCGCCTCGGGTGCCACATAGACCTCGAGGTGGAACCGCTGACGCTCCTCGGCGTCGCCGAACCACAGGTTGGAGACCCGCACCGTGGCGTCTCGGATCTCGTCGCCGGGAGTTCCGCGGCCCCGGGACGCGGCGCTCCCGGTCAGCAGGGCGGCCCACACCGGGGCGATATGTCGAAAGC
>NZ_JBFAZH010000089.1:0-12702 GCF_040681735.1 Actinoplanes sp. NPDC051633
CCCGGTGCCACCCAGCGCGTCGCCCGCGGGTTCGCCGGGGACCCTGGTCACGCCGGGGTGGGCAACGAGGACGTCCACCCCGGCGTGACGCATCCGCGGGCGGGCGCCACGGCCTATCGGACGGGTTCCTGCGCGGACGGTGGCCAGGAGTGCAGTGGGTCCACCTGGGCGGCGATCTGCCGGCCGATGTCGCGAAGCGCGGTCACCTGGTCGGGCCGCAGCGCGTCGAAGACGAATCGCCGGACCGTCTCGACGTGGTCGGGCGCGGCCCGCTCGACCACGGCCATGCCGGCGTCGGTGAGCGTCGCCTCGATGAAGCGGCCGTTGCGGGCGCACGGCTCCCGGAAGATCCAGTCGCGCTCCTCGAGGCGTTTGACCACGTTGGAGAGCCGGGAGAGCGAGCCGTTCACGTACTGGGCCAGATCGCTCATCCGCATCCGCCGGCCGGGCGACATGGAGAGCGACGCGAGCACCAGGTACTCGAAGAACGAGATGCCGCTGTCGCGCTGCAGCCGTGTGTCGATCTCGCCGGGCAGCTTGATCATCAGCCAGGACAGGGCCATCCAGGCGTCGCGCTCGTCGGGCGACAGCCAACGCGGTTCGCTCCGGCCTTCCACGTGGCCAGCCTACCGGCCGGAGCTGGATGCGAGCTAGATCACTCCAAGGTTGACTTCACTCTTGAAGCGGGAAGAGCATTAACTTCAAGCGTGAAGTCAACTTCGACAAAGGGACGAATCATGACGCTGTTTCGCTTGGACGCCAGCATCCGGGCCGAGGGCTCGGCGAGCCGCGAGATCGCCGACATCGTCGAGCAGGAGTGGCTGGCGGCGCACCCGGGCGACAAGGTCGAGCGGCGGCACATCGGCGTCGACGTGCTCCCCGCCGACGCGTGGGGGAACGCGGTCAGCGCCGGCTATGTGCTGCCCGAGGATCGCACTCCCGCGCAGGCGGCCGCCGTCCAGCTCGCGACCACCCTCACCGACGAGCTGGTGAACGCGGACGCCGCGCTGCTGGCCGTGCCGCTGTACAACTGGGGCGTCTCGCAGCACATCAAGGTCTGGTTCGACCTGATCATGACGGATCCGCGGGTGCGCGCCCCCGAGCCGCTGCTGCAGGGCAAGCCGGTGGTGCTGGCGGCGGTCCGTGGCGGTGGGTACGCCCCGGGCACCCCGAAGCACGGGTGGGACCACTCCACGGCGTACCTGCGGCGCATGCTCGGCGAGCTCTGGGGCGCGGACCTGACCGTGGTGGAGCGGGAGCTGACGCTCGCGGAGGTGAACCCGGCGATGGAGCCCCTGCGGCCGCTCGCCGCGCAACTGCACGCCGAGGCCCTGGAGGCGGCCCTGGCCGTCGGCCGCGCGTTCGGGGTGGCGCCCGCCCCGGCGTGAGCCGCCGAGCCGGCGTCAGCGATCGCGGTGGTGCTCAGGATCCCTCGAGGGCGTCGAACGCGGCCGCGACCGACGACGCCACCGTGACCATCTCCATCGCCTCGCGGCGCACGAACTCGGTCTCCGCCAGCGTGCCCAGCCAGGACAGAAAGCCGGTGTAGAAGCCGTCCGGGTCGATCAGCACGATCGGCTTGCGGTGCAGGTCCAGCGTCGCCGTCGTCCAGACCTCGAAGAGCTCGTCCAGCGTGCCCAGGCCACCCGGCAGCGTGATGAACGCGTCCGACCGCTCGATCAGCAGGTTCTTGCGGCTGCCCATGTCGTCGGTGACGATCAGCTCGTCCGCCTCGGTGTCGGCCACCTCCCAGTCGACCAGGGTCTGCGGGATGATGCCGACGGTGTGGGCGCCGCCGGCCCGGGCGCCGGCCGCGACCGCGCCCATCATGCCGACCCGGCCGCCGCCCGAGACCAGGGTGTGGCCGCGGGCGGCGAGCTCCTTGCCGGTCTCGGTGGCCAGGTCGAGCCAGCGTTGCTCGAGGCGGGTGGACGACGCGCAGAACACACAGACCGCAGCCACGTCAGCCGACCCCGGAGGGGTCCGGGCTCTCCGGGCCTGCCGGACGCCCCTCTGCCGCCGGCACCAACGGAGCGGCGGACACGATGATCTGCACGGCCTCGTCGACGTCGTCGGTGACCTGGATCAGGTCGAGGTCGGCCGGGGAGATCTTGGCGTCGTCCAGCAGCGTGCGCTTGATCCAGTCGAGCAGGCCCGCCCAGTACGCCGAGCCCATCAGGATCACCGGGAACCTGGTGACTTTGCGGGTCTGCACCAGGGTGATCGCCTCGAAGAACTCGTCCAGCGTCCCGAAGCCACCGGGCAGCACGACGAACGCCTGCGCGTACTTCACGAACATGGTCTTGCGGACGAAGAAATAGCGGAAGTCGATGCCGATGTCGACCCAGTCGTTGAGGCCCTGCTCGAACGGCAGCTCGATGCCCAGCCCGACGGACATGCCGCCGGCCTCGGTCGCGCCGCGGTTGGCTGCCTCCATCACCCCGGGCCCGCCGCCGGTGATCACCGCGTAGCCCGCCTCGGCCAGCGCCGCGCCCAGGTCGGCGGCCATCTCGCACTCGGGGCTGTCGGGCTTGCTGCGGGCGGAGCCGAAGACGCTCACTGCGGGCGGCAGGTCGGCGAGCGTGTCGAAGCCCTCGACGAACTCGGACAGGATGCGCAGCGCCCGCCAGGCGTCCTTGGTCTTCCACTCGCGGCGGTGATGCGAGTCGAGCAGCTTCTCGTCGGCCGTACTCGGCGGAATCGACTCACGCCGCAGGGTGACCGCGCCGCGGTGACGCTCCGGTGCCGATCGGGGTCGCCCGTTGGTGCCATCAGTCATGGCACCAACGGTAGTGCGGCGTGACATGAGCCGGTGAATAACGCGGTCGGTTTCGGTAAGAGGATTGCGCGGTGCGAGCCTTTTTGCCAGATTGGGGAAACCGTCCGTAGCTCCAGGACGTCTATACAGTTACCTGAACCGCCCCACGGCAGGCAGAGGAGCCACCGTGACGACGCGATACGAACGAATCAAGATGCAGCGCCGCATGCAGCGGCGCATCCGACTGGTGGTCGAGGAACGCCGCATGGCGATGGCTCAGCCGCCCGAACGGCCGATCGAGGCCGACCAGACGATCGAGCTGATACCGCGGGCGATCGGCCGGGTGTCTATTCCCCGATAGCGGAAGAGGCCAGCCATCGGTGCAGCGTCGCCGCGCCGTCGCGGATCTTCCCGATCTCCACGTGCTCGTCGGGCGCGTGGGCCAGCAACGGGTCGCCCGGACCGTAGTTCAGCGCCGGGATGCCCAGCGCCGCGAACCGGGCCACGTCCGTCCAGCCCAGCTTCGCGGCGGGTTCCTCACCGATCGCGGCGAGGAACTCACGGGCCGGCTCGGCGGTCAGTCCCGGCAGTGCCCCGGGCGCCGAGTCGGTGAGCTCGATCTCGAAACCCTCGAACACCTCGCGTACGTGTGCCAGCGCCTGTTCCTCGCTCCGGTCCGGCGCGAACCGCAGGTTGACCTCGATCTCGCAGGCGTCCGGAACGACGTTGCCGGCCACGCCGCCGGAGATGCGAACCGCGTTCAGGCCTTCACGAAACGTACATCCATCGATTGTGACCGATCGCGGACGGTAATCCGCGAGCCGCTGCAGCACCTCGCCCATCGCGTGGATCGCGTTCACTCCGCGCCACGCCCGCGCGGTGTGCGCGCGCTTGCCGGAGGTGCGGATCACCACCCGCAGCGTGCCCTGACAGCCGGCCTCCACCACGCCGTAGGTCGGCTCGAGCAGCACCGCGAAGTCGCCGCTCAGCCACTCGGAGTGCGCCTCGGAGGCCAGGAGCAACCCGTTGTACCGCGACTCGATCTCCTCGGCCTCGTAGAAGAGGAAGGTCAGGTCGTAGCGGGGGTCGGGCAGCGTCGCCGCCAGGTGCAGGGCCAGCGCGACGCCCGACTTCATGTCCGACGTGCCGCAGCCGAAGATCAGGTCGTCCTGCACGGTGGACGGGAAGTTGTCGTTGATCGGCACCGTGTCGAGGTGGCCCGCAAGGACCACCCGCTGGTCACGCCCCAGATCCGTACGCGCCATCACCGTGTTGCCCAGCCGGTCCACGCTCAGGTGCGGCGCCTGGCGCAGCACCTCCTCGACGCAGTCCGCGATCTCCTTCTCCTGGAGGGACTCCGACCGCAGGTCGACCAGGACGCGGGTGAGCTCCACCGGGTCGGCCAGGACGTCCTGGGTAAGCGGGTTCGCCATAGGCCGCACCATACCGGGGATCGGTGAACCACCCTCACGAAGCGCTTCGGTAGGGTCGTGCGGGTGACGACCGAGATCTCCACCGAAGCCGCCTGGGGCGTCGGCGTGGCCACCGTGACCACCGAGGGTCAGGTGCTCGACGCCTGGTATCCGTCCGGCCTGCTGGGCCTGGGCGAGATCGGGGAGCACGAGCTGCCGGCCGGGCTGGCCGGCCCGCGCGCGCTGCCCGGCCTGGAGACCGTCGAGGTGCGTACGGTGATCGGCTCGCTGGCCGACCCGATCAAGGACGCGCCGGACGCGTACCTGAGGTTGCACCTGCTCTCGCACCGCCTGGTGCGGCCCAACGCGCTGAACCTGGACGGGATCTTCGCCCACCTGGCGAACGTCGCCTGGACCTCGGCCGGCCCGTGCCCGCCGGCCCGGGTCGACGAGCTGCGGCTGCTGGAGCGGGCGGCCGGCCGGCACCTGACCGTCTTCGGGGTGGACAAGTTCCCGCGGATGACCGACTACGTGGTGCCCAGCGGCGTGCGCATCGCCGACGCCGACCGGGTGCGCCTGGGTGCGTACCTGTCCAGCGGGACAACGGTCATGCAGGAGGGGTTCGTCAACTTCAACGCGGGCACGCTCGGCGCCTCGATGGTCGAGGGCCGCATCGTGCAGGGCGTGGTGGTCGGCGACGGCTCCGACATCGGCGGCGGCAGCTCGATCATGGGCACGCTGTCCGGCGGCGGCAAGGACAAGCTGACCATCGGCGAGCGCAGCCTGCTCGGCGCGAACGCCGGGGTGGGCATCTCGCTGGGCGACGACTGCGTGATCGAGGCGGGCACGTACGTGACGGCGGGGTCGAAGGTGACGCTGCCCGACGGCCGCGTGGTCAAGGCCCGGGAGCTGGCGGGCGTCGACGGGCTGCTCTTCTGGCGCAACTCGGTGACCGGAGCGCTCGAGGCCCGCCCCCGCAAGGGGACGGGCATCGAGCTGAACTCCGCGCTGCACGCCAACGACTAGCCGGTCACCCGGCCGATCAGCGTCTTCTCCAGCAGCAGCTCCTCCCACGTCCCGACCTGGGCGTCGAGCCGGATCTGCTCCTCGCCCTCGGCCAGGTCGTCGGTGACCGTCGGGATCGTGATGTCGGTGGTCAGTTCACCGGCCGGCACCTCGGCGTAGATCCATGGGTACACCTCGGACAGCGGCCGCGACGGTTGCGGATCCTCGCCGGACACCTCCGCCAGCCACTCCGCGGGCACGTCGGTGGTGGACAACTCGGTCGCTCCCTCGGGCGCGGCGGCGGAGCCGTAGAAGACGAACCCGGCGTCGGCCGCCTCGGAGAGCGTCAGCCGCCACCGCAGGCTCTCGCCCTCGGCCACGGTGTCCGCGACCGGTTCGAGGGTGATCTTCGGCGCCGGGTCGTCGTTCTGGATGATCGCCCGCCCGCCGTACCCGCCGACGAGGACGCCGCGGACCGCCTTCGCCCGCACCTCGTCGTAGCGGTCCGACGCGTACCTCGTGTTGCCGGTCACCTCGACCGGCACCCGCAGCATGCGGTGGCCCGGCTTGATCGTGGCCACGAACGAGCGGTCCTCGCCCGTGCTGCCGTCGACAACGAAGATCCGCACCTTGCCCGTGCCACGCCCGGTCACCTTCACCGGCACCTGGAGGGTCTTCGTGCCGTCGTCACCCTCGACGTCGGTGACCGTGCCGACGTCGATGCGCGGCAGCGCCCGCGGCGCCGGGTCGGGCGTGCCGGCCCTGCGCGTCCAGGCGTCGATCAGCAGGCCGGTGGCGGAGCCACGCGGCGTGAGCTCGAGCTTGGTGATCCGCTTGACGCCCTTGAGGGGTACGCGCACCTCACGCGCCCAGAAACTCTGCGTGGCCTCCGTGCCGGGCAGCCCGTCCACGGTCACGTTACCGAGGTCGACGCCGTTGACCGTCACGCCGAACCGGTTGCCCGTCGTGTTCGGCGGCACGGCGAGGCGCATCGCGAGCTCGCCACCGCCCACCTTCGCGGCCGTCCGGGGAGTGAGCGTGGCCGTCGTTCCGGCGGCGATCTCCACCGCCTGCCGGCCGGGCTCGGTCCCGACCTCCCAGAATCCGACGAAGTGCGGCGACCACGTAGTACACGCCTTCTCCGGATCTTCGGTGATCTGGTCGCAGAGCCGGCCACCGGTCACCCCGAGCGTGTCGCCGGGGATGATCACCGGCGTGCGGGCCGCGCCGATCGCGTGGCTCAGCACCCGAGCCGGTCCGGCCGAGGGCGCCGACACCCCGGTGCCGTCGAGCAGCGGCAGCACCCGGTCGTCGTCCTGGACGAAGAGCCGCGCGGCGGCCGCGATGTACGTGGCGCCGGCCGTCTGCTGCTGCGGCCCGGTGAGCCGGGTCGGCGCCTCCGGTGCGCACACCGCGTCGTACTCCTCGTTCCACCAGTCGTCGTTCGACGGCGCGGCCGACTGCCCGGGCGTCCACTCGGTGTTGAAGAAGTTGTGGTTCGCGCCGACGACGTACAGGGCGCTGTGCAGGGCCTTGCCGTTGCTCACGCCGCGGGTCGCGTCGATGTACTGCTGGCCCTGCAGGTCGGAGACGTCGCCGTCGCAGCCGGGCAGGATGGTGGCCGACGGCACGTCGGGACCCGGGTCCTGACCGAAGATGGTCGGGCCGATCATCAGCAGGCCGCGGATCTTCCAGGTGGTCCTGCCGGTGAACCCGTCGCCGGGCGGGGGCTGCAGGCTGTCCATCGCGGCGCGGTTCACGCCCTCGCCGCCGCGCGAGTGGCCCATCAGGAAGACCTTGGACAGGTCAGCCCTCGGTGCCTGCCGCACGATCTCGGGCGCCGCCGCCCGGGCGCCGCCGGCCCAGCCGGTCCAGCGTTCGAGGTGCCGGCGGATCAGGGTCGAGCGGGCCTGCGCTCCGGCGTCGTCCAGCCAGCCATCCTGGCCGTTGACGCCGTTCGCCGAGATCGACACGGTTACGTAGCCCTGCGACGCCAGCAGTTGCTGGGCCTGGCGGTAGCCGCGGTAGCTCGGGATGGGCTGGTAGCCGTCGGTGCACGGCCAGTCGATGGTGAGGGCCTCCGGGTCGCCGGGTGTGTAGCAGGTGGCGTGGCGCCCGTGCAGGAAGAGGGCCAGCGGTCGCTTTCCGGAGGCGCCCTTCGGGGCGACCACCAGGGCCCGCATCTCGAGCGGCGCCGGCATGTCGGGCACCGTGATGGTGGGCAGGTCGTACTCGCCCTCGATCGTGGCGAACCGGCCGGGCGTGCCGGGGTCGACCGGGCTCGCGGGCAATGCCGCCGGGAGAGCCACGGGTGCCTTGCGCGACTTGGTTCTCGCCCGCGGCGGCAGGTCGAGGCGGCGGCCGGCCGCGCGTACCTCGAGCTCCTCGATCTTGACCGGACTGTCGGGGACCAGCGTGTAGGTGCGGAAGTCGCGGCTGTGGGCGCGGCCGAGCAGGCGGTCGCCGGACCAGAACTCGACGGCCGCGTCGGCGATGGGTAACCGCCGCGGCGCCGTCCAGGTGAGCGTGTTGCCGGTCATTCGCCACGCGTCGGCGGGCGGCGGCGGTGCTGCCTGGGCGGGCACGCCGATGCCGAGCACCATCGACGCCACCGCCACGGCGGAAATCAGAATCCTGCGCATGGCGGCCTGTCTACAACACAGAGACAAGTTCAGATTTATCTATTCATGTCGAGACTCCACTGTGGTGTCAGGTCAGCAGGAGAGTGACGGCGATGATGGTCATCACGGTGGCGATCAGGGCGTCGAGGATGCGCCAGGCGATCGGGCGGGCCAGGATCGGGGCCAGCTTGTGGGCGCCGGCGCCCAGTGCGGTGAACCAGGCGAAGCTGGCCGCGGCCGCGCCGAGGGCGAAGAGCCAGCGGTGCGGGTGCTGCTGCGCGATCGAGCCGAGCAGCAGGACGGTGTCGAGGTAGACGTGCGGGTTCAGGTAGGTGAAGGCGAGGCAGGTCAGCAGCGTCGCCCGGAGGGTCGCCGGGGCGCGGTCGGCCGGGTTGAGCGCGGCCGGCCGCACGGCTCGTTTGGCCGCCAGGCACGCGTACCCGAGGAGGAAGGCCGCGCCGACCCACTTCACGACGAGCACCACGGTGGGTTGCGCGGCGATCAGCGCGCCGAGGCCGGCGATGCCGGCGATGATCAGCGCCAGGTCGGAGACCGCGCAGGTCAGGACCACGGGGAGTACGTGTTCCCGGCGCAGCCCTTGACGCAGCACGAACGCGTTCTGCGCCCCGATGGCGACGATGAGCACGATCGAGGCGGCGAATCCGGCGACGGTTGAGCTGAGCACCACTCCACTCTGCGGGCTCGGCCGGGATCAGACCAGCTAATGTTTCTTCACCCCGATTAGTATCGCTTACGTGGATCAGCTGTCGACGTTCCAGGCGGTCATCGAGGAGGGCAGCTTCGAGGCGGCGGCGAGACGCCTGCACGTGACGCCGTCCGCGGTGAGCCAGCGGATCAAGGCGCTCGAGCAGGAGGTCGGGCAGGTGCTGGTGCGGCGGGGGAAGCCGTGCACGCCCACGTCCGCGGGTTCGGCGTTCGTCCGCCTGGCCGGCCAGGTGTCGCTGCTCTCCCGCGAGGCGCTGGCCGCGGCCCGGGGCGGCCTCTCCGGCGATCGCGTCCGGGTGTCGGTGGTGGTGAACGCGGACTCGTTGCACACCTGGTTCATGCCGGCCCTGACCCGGCTGCCGTCGCTGGCGTTCGACCTGCACCAGGACGATCAGGATCACACGACCGACCTGCTCCGCGCGGGCACGGTGATGGCGGGCGTGACCTCGCAGCACGTGGCGGTGCAGGGTTGCCGGGTGTCCCGGCTGGGTGCGATGCGATACCTGGCGGTCGCGGCGCCGTCCCTGGGCCCGGTCGACTTCGCGACCACGCCGGTGATCCTGCTGAACCGCAAGGACCAGTTGCAGCACCGGTTCATGTCCTCGGTGACCAGGCGGCGGCTGGACCCGCCGATCCACTACGTGCCGGCCGCCGCGGCGTTCGTGGAGGCGATCCGGCTGGGTCTGGGCTGGGCGCTGGTCCCGGAGCAGATCGCGAGCGAGGACATCGCGGCCGGCCGGCTGGCGGAGCTGACCCCGGGCCGACACCTGGACGTGCCGCTGTACTGGCAGTGCTGGCGGATCGACTCCCCGGTCCTGACCGACCTGACGGAGGCCGTCAAGCAGGCGGCCGAGTCCGCCCTGCGCTAGGCCGGCCGTCCCAGCATGTGGACCGCACGCTCTGATCACCCGTGCGATAAGTGCCCTGGAACACGCACAACCGCGTCCCTTTTGTGACCAGCCCATGGTTAACGTCGACTGGTGCAGGCGATTCCGAGTTACGACGTGCTGATCGGCGAGGCCGTGGGGGTCCCGCTGGTCGGGTGGGAGTTCGCCTGGACGGACGGCCGGGCGGTCGGCTCCGACCCCAGCTGGTCGTTCCCCGAGATGGCCCGCCGCCTGTTGCGCCGGGCCGGCAGCCTGCTCGATCTGGACACCGGGGGCGGTGAGCTGCTCGCCGAGCTCGCGCCGCTGCCGGCACACACCGTCGCCGTGGAGAGCTGGGCGCCGAACACGCCGGTGGCTCGCGACCGGCTCGGGCCGTTCGGGGTGTCGGTGCTGACCGAGCTGCCCGGCGGTGAGGACGAGTTCGACGTCGTGCTGAGCCGGCACGGGCGGCTGCCCGCGGACGACATCGCCCGGCTGCTGCGTCCCGGCGGCACACTGCTCACTCAGCAGGTGGGCAGCGACGACCTGGCCGATCTCAACGCCGCACTGGGCGCGCCCATCCCCCATCCCAAGAAATGGAATTCTCAGGTTGCGGTGGACGCGCTCGAGGAGGCCGGCCTCGAGGTGACCGACGTCCGCGAGGAGCGCCCGCTGCTCTCCTTCCACGACGTGGGCGCCATCGTCTACCAGCTCCGCGCGGTCCCGTGGCAGGTCCGCGACTTCAACCCCCAGCGGTACGACCGCGAGCTGCGCCGCATCGACGCGATCATCCGCACCGAGGGCCGCTTCAGCGTCACCGCGCACCGCTTCCTGGTCCAGGCCACCCGGCCGGCCTGAGGCGTCAGGCCCGCGCCAGCACCAGCGTGGTGGTCAGGTCGAGGGTCAGCGTGTCGTCCAGCACCTTGTCCAGCCCGTCCAGCGCGGCCTGCCGCTGCTCGGGCGGGTGCCGCCGAAACGGCGAGAAGGTCTGGACGAGCTGCAGATAGCGCTCCTTGCTGAACTCCGGGTACGTGTGCCAGATCCGCTCGTCCACCTCGGACCACGCGCCGCTGCCCTCGACATCCTCCAGCAGCCAGTGCTCGGCGCGCTGCTGCACGGTCGGGTCGACCGAGGTCAGCACCTCGCCGATCGCCTTGTCGACGGCCGGGTCGGCATAGCCGTACTTGTGCGCGAAGACGGCCAGCACCCCGCCCGGTGCGAGCGCGTCGCGGGTCCGGGCGTTGCGGGTCTTCTCGTCCAGCCAGTGCCAGGCCAGCGCGCAGATCACCAGGTCGAGCCCGCCGGCCGGCGGCGTCCACTCCTCGTAGGTGGAGTTGACCACCTCGACCTGCGGGAACTTCGCGGCCAGCACGCCGGCCATGCGGGGGTCCGGCTCGACACAGGTGACGGGCACGCCGAGGCGTACCAGGAGCTCGGTCGCCTTGCCCGTGCCCGCGCCCAGATCGGCCGCCGCGCGCAGGTGACCACCGTGGAACTGCACCACCGCGTCGAGAACCTCGATCGGATAACCGGGCCGCACGTCGTCGTAGAGCTCCGCGACCTCGCCGAAGATCCGGGTCATGAGGCGACCGCGTCGAGGATCTTGAGGGCGTCGTCGTCCAGCTGCACGGTCGCGGCGGCGAGGTTCTCACGGAGGTGCCCGACCGTCGACGTGCCCGGGATCAGCAGGGTGTTCGGCGACAGCGCGAGCAGCCACGCGAGCGCCACCTGCGCCGGTGTCGCCTCCAGCCGCTGCGCGATCGAGATCACGTCGGGATGGGTCAGCACCGGGTTCTGCGCGCCGCCGAAGGCCGAGCCCAGCGGGAAGAACGGCACGAACGCGATGCCCAGCTCGGCGCACTCACGCAGCAGTGGCAGGGACTCGCGGTGGACGAGGTTCAGCGGGTTCTGCACGCAGACGATCTCGGTGCGCCGGACCGCCGCCACCAGCTGCTCCCGGGTCACGTTGCTCAACCCGATGCCGGCGATCAGTCCCTCGTCGCGCAGCGCGATCATCGCGTCCAGTGACTCGCCCAGGTCACTGCCGTCGTACACCCGCAGGTTCACCGCGTCGAGCCGCTCCACCCGCAGCGTGCGCAGATTGTCCAGCACACCCTGCCGTAACTGCGCGGGCGCCAGCGCCGGGAGCCACCGCCCGGTCTCGTCGCGTTCCGCACCGACCTTGCTGACCAGAGCGAGATTCTCCGGGTACGGGAACAGAGCGTCCCGGATCAGCTCGTTCACGACGTCCGGCCCGTAGTACTGCGCCGTGTCGATGTGGTCGACGCCCAGCGCGACGGCCGTCCGCAGCACGTCGATCGCCTGGTCACGGTCGCCGGGCGGGCCGAAGACACCGGGTCCGGCGAGCTGCATCGCGCCGAACCCGACTCGCCGTACCGAACGGGAACCGAGGGGGAAGCTGTCGGCTGTCATGCCCTCAGCCTACTTTTGGCTGAGCCACTCCAAAGTCTCCGCGATGAAGGCCGGCTTGTGCCGCAGGGTGGCCGTGCCGACGCCCAGCTCGCACCGGACGACGTCGGGGTCACCGGTCGCCATCGCGCGCGGCCATACCCAGAACTGTGTCTCGTCGGCCAGCTTCTTGGCCCGCGCCGCATACGACTCGGCGGTGGTGTTGAGCAACAGGTGCATCATCGGCGTCTGCGGCGGGTCGGGCAGCACGCGCACCGTCGCCACCTCGCGGAGGGCGGCCGCGATGGCGTGGGTGTGGTCCATCCGGGCCGGCATCTCGGCCAGCGCACCCGGCAGCAGAGTCAGCGCCGACGCCGCGGCCGGCCACAGGCCGTAGAGGGTGCCGCCCAGCCGGTGCCGCCACTCGCGCACCTCGGCGACATCCTGCTCCGGCCCGGCCACGCAGCAGCCGGAGAGCGCACCGACGCCCTTGTAGAACGAGACGTAGACCGTGTCGAAAAGCGCGGCGATCTCGGCCGGCGGTCGCTGATAACCGGCCGCCGCCTCCCACAGCCGTGCGCCGTCGAGGTGGGTGGCGGCGCCCCGGTCGCGCGCCCACCCGGTCTGCTTCTCCAGCTCCGGCCACGACGGCAGCCGCCCGCCCAGGTCGCGCTGCGGCAGCTCGAGCAGCAGCGCCGCGACCGGCTCGGCCACGCCGGCCAGGTCGGCGGCGGTGAGCAGGCGCTCGGTCTCGCCGACGGCCCGGCCGGTCAGGCCGTGCAGCCGCTGGTGCGCCTCGCTCTCGTGCCGGGCCAGGTGACAGTAGGGGTGCCAGACGACGGTGCGGGTGGTGCGGCGGTCGGCGTGCACCCGCAGGGTCGCGGCCTGCGCCATGGTGCCGCTGG
>NZ_JBFAZH010000090.1:0-12672 GCF_040681735.1 Actinoplanes sp. NPDC051633
GATCCGCCGACCACAGAGATATAAACTCGAGTATCATCTATCTTTCCCTACATGAGGCTCTTACGATCTTCATGCTCTACACTTGTCACACATTGGTCGCGGTCGATGCTGGGCAGCGCGGTCAGCTCGAGCACGCCCATCGACTTCCAGCCCAGCTCGGTCATCGGCTGCCCGGACTTGCCGGCGATGAACTCCCACGCGCCCGCCGGCTTGACCCAGGGGTGCGCGTACATGCCGGTGGGGATGCAGAGGGCGGTGGCCTCGGCGATCGGTTTGCCCAACAGGCCGAGCAGCGCCTCGTGGATGCTCGCGTTCTTGACGCCGGCCGACGTGAGAAGAAGCTTCATCGTTCCTCCAGAACCGATTGCAAGCAGCAAGTGGTTTCGAAAGGCTATCACTTCAAGCCGGCCAGGTGCAGCCCCAGCTCCAGCCGGCTCATAGTGCTCCTCACAACCGGTGTGGGGGGCATGTAAGAAGTTCTGAACCGTGCTGTGACGCCCGGGCCACCACCGCCGAAACGCCCCGCCGCCATCGTGAGGGCATGCCGGCGACCGCGACCCACTGCCCCTACTGCGCACTGCAATGCGGCATCACGCTGACCCCCGGCCGCACATCCATCCGGCTCGAGCCGGCCGACTTCCCGGTCAACAACGGCGGTCTCTGCGCCAAGGGCTGGACCGCCGCCGAGCTGCTCGACCACCCCGACCGCCTGCTCACCCCGCTGGTCCGCAAGGTGCCCGGCGACCGGTCGAGCCCGCTGCGGGAGGCGGGCTGGGACGAGACGCTGGACCTGATCGCGGCCAAGATCCAGGACAGCCAGCGGAGGTACGGGCGGGACAGCGTCGGCGCCTTCGGTGGTGGGGGACTGACCAACGAGAAGGCCTACACGCTCGGCAAGTTCGTGCGGGTGGCGTTGCGCTCCAGCGCCATCGACTACAACGGACGGTTCTGCATGTCGTCCGCCGCCACCGCCGCGAACCGCTCGCTGGGCGTGGACCGCGGCCTGCCGTTCCCGGTGGCGGACATCGCCCGGGCGCGGACCGTGCTGCTGGTCGGCGCGAACCCGGCCGACGCGATGCCGCCGGCGATGCAGTATCTGGATGCCGGGCGGGCGAACGGCGCCCGGCACATCGTCGTCGATCCGCGGCGTACGGCGACGGCGGCCGGCTCGTACCGCCACCTGCAACCGCTGCCCGGCACGGACCTCGCGCTGGCCAACGGCCTGCTGCACATCGCCGTCCGGGAGGGCCTGCTCGACGAGGCCTACATCCGCGATCGGACCACCGGCTTCGAGGCGGTGCGGGCGAGCACCGCCGGCTATTGGCCCGACCGGGTCGAGCGGATGACCGGGGTCTCCGCCGCGCACCTGCGCGAGACCGTGCGCATGCTGGCGACCGAGCGCCCCGCGATGATTCTCACCGCCCGCGGCGCCGAGCAGCACAGCAACGGCACCGACACCGCGCAGGCCTGGCTCAACCTGGCGCTGGCGCTCGGTCTGGTCGGCCGGGACGCCTCCGGGTACGGCACGATCACCGGCCAGGGCAACGGACAGGGCGGGCGCGAGCACGGGCAGAAGGCCGACCAGCTGCCCGGATATCGCCGGCTGAACGACCCGGCCGCCAGGCGGCACGTGGCGGCGGTGTGGGGCATCGACCCCGGCGAGCTGCCGATGCCGGGGAAGTCCGCCTACGAGATGCTCGATCGCCTCGGCCAGGACCATGGCGTCCGCGTCCTGCTCGTGCTGGCCAGCAACATCGTCGTCTCCGCGCCGCACGCCAACCACGTGCGCGAGAGGTTGCAGGCGCTGGACTTCCTGGTCGTCTCCGACATCTTCCGCTCCGAGACCGCCGAGCTGGCCGACGTCGTGCTGCCCACCACGCAGTTCGCGGAGGAGGACGGCACGATGACCAATCTGGAGGGACGAGTGCTGCGCCGGCGGCGCGCGTTGGATCCGCCGCCGGAGGTGCGTACCGATCTGCAGGTCCTGACGGCGCTGGCGGACCGGCTGGGCCGCGGCGAATTCTTCAGCGCCGATCCGCGGGTCGTCTTCGACGAGCTGCGGCGGGCGAGCGCCGGGGGGATCGCCGACTACGCCGGGATTTCCTGGGAGCGGATCGAGGCGGAGCAGGGTGTGTTCTGGCCGTGCCCGGCCGAGGACCATCCGGGTACGCCGAGCCTTTTCGCCGACCGTTTCCCCACGGCGGACGGCCGCGCCCGCTTCCATCGCGTCGAGCACCGGGATCCCGCCGAGACGCCGGATCGCACGTACCCCTATGTGCTGACCACCGGCCGCAACATGCAGCAGTACCAGAGCGGCAACCAGACCCGCCGGGTCTCCGCGCTCAATGTCGCGTTGCCGGAGGCGCGCGCCGAGCTGCACCCCGATCTGGCCCGGCGGCACGGCATCGCGGACAGCGACCTGGTCGAGCTGCGCACGCGCCGCGGCCGAACGGTCATGCGCGCCCGCTTCAACTCCGGCATCCGGCCGGACACGATCTTCGCGCCCTTCCACTGGGTGGGCGCCAACCTGCTGACCGATCCCGCGCTGGATCCGCACTCCCGGATGCCGGCGTTCAAGGCGTGCGCGGTCGCGATCGCGCTCGCAGAAGAGGAAGGAACCGCCTGATGCAGCGACTGGTCGTCATCGGCAACGGCATGGCCGGCGCCCGGACGGTGGAGGAGATCCTGAGCCGCGGCGGCGACTTCACGATCACCATGTTCGGCGACGAGCCGTACGGCAACTACAACCGGATCATGCTCTCCAACCTGCTGGCGGGGGTGGAGGACGAGAGCGGCATCTTCCTCAACGACCTCGGCTGGTACGCGGACAACGGCATCACCCTGCACCACGGCCGCCGCATCGTGCGGATCGACAAGCACGCCAAGCAGGTGTACGCGGACGACGGCACCGCCACCGGCTACGACAAGCTGATCATCGCCACCGGCAGCCGCGCCCACATCCCGCCGATTCCCGGCATCCACCGCCCGAAGCGCGGCTACCACCAGGGCGTCTTCGCCTTCCGCACGCTCGACGACACCCGGGGCATGATCCGCTACGCCCGCGACCACGAACGCGCGGTCGTGATCGGCGGTGGCCTGCTCGGCCTGGAGGCGGCCCGCGGCCTGCAGAGCCACCTCTCGCGGGTGACCCTGGTGCACTCCGCCGGCCACCTGATGAACACCCAGCTCGACGCCCAGGGCGGCGCGATCCTGAAGGGCAGCATCGAGAAACTCGGCATCGAGGTGATCACCGGCGCCCGCACGACCGAGATCCTCGGCAGGGACCGGGTCACCGGCGTCCGGCTGGGCGACGGCCGCACGATCGGGTGCGACGTCGTGGTGGTCGCGGCCGGCATCCGGGCCAACAGCGACGTCGCCGAGGTCAGCGGGCTGGCGGTCGAGCGCGGCATCGTCGTGGACGACCAGATGCGCGCGCTGGGCGAGCCGGACATCTACGCGGTCGGCGAGTGCGTGCAGCACCGCGGGGAGACCTACGGGCTGGTCGCACCGCTGTGGGACCAGGCGAAGGTGCTGGCCGACCACCTCACCGGCCGCGACCCGCAGGCGGCGTACCACGGCTCGCGGGTCGCCACGAAGCTCAAGGTGGCCGGCGTCGACGTGGCCGCGATGGGCCTCAAGGAGCCCGAACGCGACGACGACGAGACGCTGGTCTTCGCCGAGCCGCGCCGGGGCGTCTACAAGAGCGTCATCATCCGGGACGGCCGGCTGGTCGGCGCCACGCTGGTCGGCGACGTCCGCAAGGTCGCGTTCCTGATGCAGGCCTTCGATCGCGGGCTGGCCCTGCCGGAGGACCGGGCCGAGCTGATGTTCGACATCGGCGGGCCGCCGGCCGAGGTGAGCGCCGCCGAGCTGGCGGACGACGCGCAGGTCTGCAACTGCAACGGCGTCACCAAGGGCACGATCGCCGCCTGCGTCCAGGGTGGCTGCAAGACGGTCAACGGCGTCATGGACCGGACGAAGGCCGGCAAGGGCTGCGGCACCTGCAAGGGGCTGGTCCAGCAGATCGTCGAGTGGGCGGCTGGGGGAGAGGTCGAGGAGGACCCCGCCGCGTCCTGGTATGTGCCCGGCGTGCCGATGCCCAAGCCGGAGCTGATGCGCGCGATCCGCGAGCACGAGCTGAGGTCGGTGTCCGCCGTCTTCGCCAAGCTCGCCCCGGGCGGCGAGGACGCCAAAAGCAAGATGGGCCTGGCGTCGCTCCTCAAGATGATGTGGGGCGACGGGTACGTGGACGAGCGCGACGCCCGCTTCATCAACGACCGGGTGCACGCCAACATCCAGCGCGACGGCACGTTCTCGGTGGTGCCCCAGATGAAGGGCGGCGTCACCACCCCGGCCCAGCTCAAGCGCATCGCCGAGGTGGCGGAGCGCCATCAGGTGCCGATGGTCAAGCTCACCGGCGGTCAGCGCATCGACCTGCTCGGTGTGCCGAAGGACCGCCTCCCGCAGATCTGGGCCGACCTCGACATGCCGTCCGGCTGGGCGTACGGGAAGAGCTTCCGCACGGTCAAGACCTGCGTCGGCTCCGAGTTCTGCCGATTCGGCGTCGGCGACTCCACCGCGCTGGGCATCGCGATCGAGGAGCGGTATCAGGGGATCGAGGGTCCCGGGAAGATGAAGCTCGCGGTCACCGGCTGCCCGCGCAACTGCGCCGAGGCGTACGTGAAGGACCTCGGCGTGGTCGCCATCGACGGCGGGAAGTGGGAGATCTACGTCGGCGGGGCGGCCGGCGCGCACGTCCGCAAGGGCGACCTGCTGGCCACCGTGGACTCCGCCGACGAGGTGCTCACGCTGACCGGCCGGTTCCTGCAGTACTACCGGGAGAACGCGAACTGGCTGGAGCGCACGTACGCGTTCGTGCCCCGGGTCGGTATCGAGCGGATCCGGTCGCTCGTCGTGGACGACAGCGAAGGCATCGCGGCCGGTCTCGACGAGGCGATCGGCCGTTCGGTGGCGGCCTACCGGGACCCGTGGAAGGAGCGGGAAGCCCCGGCCACACCCGGGCAGTTCCGCACCTCGCTCCCGCTCACGGTGCTGACATGACGCGCCTCGGGCCGCTCGACGAGATCCCGCTGGGCGAGGGCCGCGCGTACGCCGTGGCGGGCCGGCAGATCGCCGTTTTCCGCTTGCGCGACGGCTCACTGCGCGCGCTTTCCGCCGTGTGCCCGCATCGCGGCGGGCCGCTGGCGGACGGGCAGATCGATCTCGAGGTCGTGGTCTGCCCGCTGCACCTGAACGTCTTCGACCTGACCACCGGCTGCTCGCCCAGCGGACAGCCGCCGCTCACCGTCTACGCCGTCCGCGTCGACGACGAGAACCAGCTCGTTCTGGAGGACTGACATGACCGCGATAGTTGAGCGTCCCACGGTGACGACGAGTGTCCGAGGCCATTGGATCGACGACTGGCGGCCCGAGGACCTCGCCTTCTGGGCGAACGGGGGCGCGACGGTCGCCCGCCGCAACCTGATCTTCTCGATCTTCGCCGAGCACATCGGCTTCTCGGTGTGGACGATGTGGTCGGTGCTGGTGTTGTTCCTCGGACCGTCCTACGGCATCGACCCGGCCGGGAAGTTCCTGCTCACCGCCGTGCCCGCGCTGGTCGGCTCGGCGCTGCGGATCCCGTACACCTTCGCCGTGGCCCGGTTCGGCGGACGCAACTGGACGATCGTCAGCGCCGCGCTGCTGCTGATCCCGTCGCTGCTGGCGGCCGTCCTCATCGAGCCCGGCGTCTCGTACTCGACACTGTTGATCCTCGCCGCGGTGGCCGGTGTCGGCGGCGGCAACTTCGCGTCCTCGATGGCCAACATCAACGCCTTCTACCCCGACCGGCTCAAGGGATGGGCGCTGGGCATCAACGCCGGCGGCGGCAACCTCGGCGTGGCCGCGGTGCAGCTCGTCGGCCTGCTGGTGCTGGCCACCGCCGGGGCGGGCAGCCCGCGGCTGGTCGCCGGGCTCTACATCCCGTTGATCGTGCTGGCCGCGCTCGGCTCGGCCCTGTTCATGGACAACCTGAGCCAGGCCCGCAACGCCAAGCGCGGCATGCGGGACGCCATGCGCCACCCGCACACGTGGATCATGTCGCTGCTCTACATCGGCACGTTCGGCTCGTTCATCGGCTTCGGCTTCGCCTTCGGGCAGGTGCTGCAGGTGCAGTTCGCCGACGAGTTCAGCACCCCGGTCAAGGCGGCCTACCTGACCTTCCTCGGTCCGCTGCTCGGCTCGCTGATCCGGCCGGTCGGCGGGGCGCTGGCGGACCGGCTCGGCGGTGCCCGGGTGACGTTCTGGAACTTCGTCGCCATGGCGGGCGGCGCCGGCGTGGTGCTGGTCGCTTCCCAGCAGCGGTCCCTGCCGCTCTACCTGGTCGGGTTCATCGCACTGTTCGTGTTGAGCGGGATCGGCAACGGGTCCACGTACAAGATGATCCCGGCGATCTTCCGCGACCGCCGCCTCGCCGGTGCCGTCATCGGCATCGCCGGCGCGGTCGGCGCCTTCGGTGGCGTGCTGGTCAACCTGGCCTTCCGGCAGTCCTTCCTGGAGACGAAGTCGGCCGACGGGGCCTATATGACCTTCATTGCCTTCTACGCCCTTTGCGTGGCGGTCACCTGGCTTGTCTATCGTCGTCCGGGATCTTCTTCGCGCGGCGTCTGACCTGGGAAGTTTCCGTCAAACTTCGCGAATTCAGAGAAAGATCCCTCCCCGGTGTCACGTGACCGTTCCCCGGTGGACCTAAGTAGACGGAGGTTCATCGGGAAACGGAGGCACGGTGGTCGACGCGGACGACAGCTCGGGCACGCCCAAGCCGGACAGTGCGCCGGAGGGCTCGGGCTCGTCGATTCCCGACCCACCGCCCGCCGGGGAGATCGAGCAGTTCTTCCGGACGTACTGGGAGTCGCTGGTCCGCGGCCTGCTCGCCGAGGGCGCGAAGATGTGGGAGGCCCAGGACGCCGTTGCCGAGGCGATCCGGGAAGCGCTGCGCCGCTGGCCCACCCTCACCAACCCGGCCGCCTGGGTGCGGGTCGCGGCCCGGTCGCACTGGCTCAAGCAGCGCGCCCGCATCGCCCACGCCGACGGCGAGGTGCTGGTCGCCGACGTCGAGCAGTACGACGAGAGCCGCACCACCGACCCCGGGCTGACCGAGCTCGAGCTCGAGGAGTGGTTCAACCACGTGCTCGACCAGCTGCCGCCGGCGCGGCGCGAGGCGCTGCGGCTCTCCGCCCAGGGCCTCACCCCGGCCGAGATCGCCGCCCTCGTCGGCAAGACCCCCGAGGCGGTGCGCACCGCGCTGAAGCTGGGCCGTCGCCAGGCCGTCGAGTTGTGGGAGCCGCACGAGGGCGGCGACGACAAATGAATTCGGAGCCGGTCACCAACGGCATGATGATCGCCGCGCTCAACCAGATCCTTGCCGAGTGCGGCTACCCGCCCGTGCCACCCGACCCGGGACGCACAGCAGAGCGGCTGATCGAGGATGCCCGGCACCGCGCGGATGGCATCGTCGCCGCGGCGCAGGAGACCGCCGAGCAGTACACCGACGCGGCCCTGGCCCAGGCCGCCCGCACCGTCATCAGCACCCGCGAGATCATGACGACGGTCGCCCCACCACCCGAGGCGACGCGGGGGGTCCTCGCGGAGGGCGAGGTCGGCGCCGTCTGGCATGCGGCGGTCATCGCGGCCGGTGTCTATCTGCCGCTGCCCGCGTCCGAGGTGCGCTACCGGCTGCACGTGCTGGCCGGGCGCCTGCTGGACGCGGCCCGGGCCGAACCGCCGGACGTCGCGCAGGCGTGGCGGGCCGGCGCCGACGCGGTCGACCTCGGCCTGGGCAGCCCGGCCGTGCTCCCCGGAACGGTCCGGCTGCTGGCCGCGTACCTCCCGGCCGAGCCGGCCGGCGGCGAGGTGCTCGGCAGCTTCCTCGGCGGGCACGCCGCCGCCATGCAGGAGCGGATCCGCACGCAACAGGAGGCGCTGCACCGCGCCACGCTGCGGGCGGCCCGGGAGTTCGAGGTGGCGCTCGCCGACAGCGAGGCCCGCTATCACCGGCTGGCCTACTTCGACCCGCTGACCGGTCTGGCCAACCGCGCCCGCCTGCTGCAGCGGCTGGACCAGGCGGCCCGGACCGCCGACCCGGTGCGGCACGTGGGGCTGTGCCTGATCGACCTGTGCGGCTTCCCGGCGATCCGCGAGCAGATCGGGCCGGAGGCCGGCGACCACATCCTGATCGACGTGGCCCGGCGGCTGCGCGGGGTGGCCCGCGACCCCGACCTGCTGCTGGTCCGGCACGGCACGCACTCGTTCTCGGTGCTCGCGCAGGACAGCGGCGGGATGCCGCATCTGGTGGAGATCGCCGAGCGGGTGCTGCGGCTGCTGGAGGTGCCGGTCAGCCTGCCGGACGGCGGGCCGGGCGTGCCGCTCGAGGCGGCGGTCGGGGTGGTGGACGCGTCCGCGGCCGGCCTGGACGCCAGCCGGCTGCTGGTGGACGCCGAGGTCGCCGTGCGGCGGGCGCGGACCGGGCGGATCCGCTGGGCCGCGCACGACCGCCGGCCGGGTCCGCGCCCGGCCGCGGACACGGTTTCCGGGATGGTCACCGCGCCGCCGACCTATCAGCCGATCGTGACGCCGGCCGGGCACCGGGTGCTGGGCGTGCACGTCCGGGCGCTCTGGCGGCACCCGCACCTCGGCTCGCTGGACCTGGGCCGGATCGGCGAGCTGACCGGCGACCGGACGACCACGACCCGGCTGGCCCGGCAGGTGCTGCACCAGGTGTGCCGGCAGGCGATGGCGTGGAGCGGCGCGCCGGACGGCCCGTACGTGGGGATCGATCTGCCGATCCGCAGGATCGGTTATCCCGAGGTGGTGGAGCTGGTCCGCGAGGCGCTGACGACCTCGGGTCTGTCGCCCGCGCGGCTTCGGCTGCACCTGTCGGGGCTGGACGCGGTGCCGGCCGGGGCGCACAGCCACGCCGTGCTGGCCGCGCTCGGCGGGCTCGGCACCCGCCTGGTCCTGGACGACTTCGGCGCCGGCTACACCAGCGTGGCCTACCTGCGCGGCCTGCCGATCCACGGCCTGCGTTGCCCGCTGCCGCTGCTCACCGGCGGCAACGCCAGGCTCCTCGTCTCCGGGCTGGCGACCGTCGCCCACGCGCTCGGCCTGGTGCTCACCGTGCACGGCGTCGACGACGAGCGGATGGCCGAGGCGGTCGAGGGCACCGGCTGCGACGAGGTGCAAGGCCTCCGGTACGCGGCACCGGCCACCCCACACCGAGTTTCCGGCTTACTGAGGTCTGGTCCGTATGCCCATCGATGAAGCCGACTACGCCGACCGGCCCAGCAGCGCCCGCATCTACGACGCGCTGCTCGGCGGCAGCCACAACTTCGCGGCCGACCGGGCGGCGGCGCAGAAGCTGCTCGAGGCGATCCCGTACGCGGGCGACCTGGCCCGCCGCAACCGGACCTTCCTGCGCCGCGCGGTCGACCACATGCTGGCGGCCGGCGTGCGCCAGTTCCTCGACGTCGGCAGCGGCATCCCGACGGCCGGCAACGTGCACGAGATCACCGGCCGCACAGCGCCGGAGGCCCGGGTGGTCTATGTGGACATCGACCCGGTGGCGGTGGCGCACAGCCGGGACATCCTCGCGGAGAACCCGGTGGCGACCGCGGTGCAAGCCGACGTCCGCTTCCCCGACGCGTTGCTCGCGCACCCGGTCGTCACCGAGATGATCGACTTCACCCGGCCGATCGGCCTGCTGATGGTGTCGATGCTGCACTTCCTGCCGGACGAGGACGCATATGTCGCGGTCGAGCGGTTGCGCTCGGTGCTGGCGCCGGGCTCGTACATCGCGATCTCGCACGGGGTGGTGGAGACCCCGGCCGACGCCTCCGCCGACCAGGTGGCCTCGATCTACCGCCGCACCGACGTGTCGGTCGCGACCGGCCGCACCAGGGCCGAGATCCTGCGCTTCTTCGGCACCGCCGAGCTGGTGCCGCCCGGGCTGGTGTGGCTGCACGAGTGGCCGGCGCCGCCGGCTGCCGGCGAAGGCCCCGAGAACATGGCGGTGCTGGCCGGGGTCGGCCGCGTCACAGGTGCTGCCTGAACCACTCCACGGCGAGGCGGTCGGTCTCCGTCGCGTGCGGCTCGACCACGGCGTGGCCCATCCCCGGAACCACTCGGTGGTCCGCGCTGTGCACCGCGGCCACCACCTCTTCGACCGGCGTCACGATGGCGTTGCGCATGTCGTCGCCGCCGGTGATGTACCGGATCGGCGTGCCGGCCAGCTCGCCCGCGCGCAGCAGGAAGTCGGCGTGATCGAGGAACGGGTCGGCCGGTGCGGACCACTGGGCGCCGTGCAGGGCGGCCAGCGCGGTGACGGTCCGGCGCAGGCTGACCACCGGGTTGATCAGCACCGCCGCCCGAACGTTCTCGGTCCCGGCCAGCACCAGCTGGGCCGCCATGCCGCCCATCGAGCCGCCCATCACCGCGATCGGGCCGTCGGCGATGCCGTGCTCCGCCCGGACCGCCGCGAGGGCGGCCGGGAACTCGTCGGCGGCGCCCCCGGCGATGGTCCGGTATTCGCCCACCGGGTCGGCGAAGATGCGGCGACCCAGCTCCTCCAGGCCGCCCTCGGGCAGGCGGGCGCCGGTCATCGGCAGCCCGAAATACACTCGCCAGGCGTCCAGGCCGTCCAGCGGGACCGCCGCCGCGAACGCCTGCTCGGTGCGCGGCACATCGACCAGGTGCCACGCGGCCACCAGCGGGGCGTTCGCGGACTGCGCCGGCAGCAGCGCGTACGGAACCCCGGCGGCGACGCCGGTGATCACGGGGTGGCGGGCTTCGACGCGGTGTAGAGCCACTTCGTGAACAGGGCGTCGAGGTTCTTGCCGGACACCCGCTCGGCGTGCCGGATGAACTTGGCGGTGGTCACGTTGCCGCCGCGGTTCATCTGCGCCCACGACTTCAGGATCCGGAAGAACGCCTTGTCGCCGACCGCCTTGCGCAGCGCGTGCAGGGTCATCGCGCCGCGGTTGTAGACCGCGCCGACGAAGAGGTTCGCCGCGCCCGGGTCGGCGACCTCGTACTTCCACAGCGACGCCGTCGCCGGGGTCGCGTACAGGGCGTCGAAGGTCTCCTGCGCGGTGCCCAGACCCTCGTGCTCGCTCCACAGCCACTCGGCGTAGGTCGCGAAGCCCTCGTTGAGCCAGATGTCGGCCCAGCGGCCCAAGGCCACGCTGTCGCCGTACCACTGGTGGGCCAGCTCGTGCACGATGATCGCCGAGCCGTCCTCCACGGTGGGGAAGTCGTCCGGCGTGTAGATCGGCCGGCCCTGGTTCTCCAGCGCGTACCCCCAGTCGCCCTCGGCGTCCACGACGCCGCCGGCTGCACGGAACGGGTACTGCCCGAAGTAGCCGGACAGGAACCTGAGGATCTCCGGCTCACGGGCGAACGACCGGGCCACGATGTCGTAGGTCGCCTTCGGCAGCGCCGGGTCGATCCCGTCGACGAACTGGATCCCGTCCCTCCGGTACGACTTCACGTCGAACTGGCCGATCGCGGCCATGGCCAGGTAGGTGGCCATCGGCTCGATCTGCTCCCAGCGCCACGTGGTCCAGCCGCCGCGGGTGAAGCGGCCCGCCGGCGCGCCGTTGGACAGCGCCTCGACGCCCTTCGGCACGGTCAGCGCGATCGAGAACGACGCCTTGTCGATCGGGTGGTCGTTGGACGGATACCAGGCCTGCGCCACGTCGGGCTCGCCGAGGATCATCACGCCGTCGGACGTCGTGAACGCGCCGCCGTCGCCGAGGTCAGGATCCTGGATGACCTTGGGTACGCCGTCGTAGGCGATCTTCGTGACGAACGCGCCGCCCTTGTGCAGCGGCCGGCGCGGCGTGACGGTCAGCTCGGTGCCGGCCCGCGACCACCGGGCCGCGCGGCCGTCGACGGTGACCGACCGGATGGTCAGCCCGTCGAGGTCGAGGTTGAACGCGGACAGGTGCTGAGTGGCCCTGGCCCGGATGGTCGCGACGCCGGCCAGCGCGTCGGTCGCCGGCGCGTACCGGATCGCCAGGTCGTAGTGCTTGACGTCGTAGCCGCCGTTGCCGTCCAGCGGGTAGTAGGGATCACCGATCCCCACGGCGCCGGGCCGCGCGGACGACGCCGCGCCGGTCAGGGTGACCGACAGAACCAAGGCAAGGACCACAGCCAGCTTTCGCACCATCCGGTCAAGCTATCGGCGTGTCGTCTCCAGCGGAAGATCCGGTCGGCGCGACATCAGGCTCGTAACGGTCACCGTGCCCAAGGTGGCCAGGATGACGGCCAGGGAGAGCGGGGTCGGGATGTCCGGGACCGCGGGCCAGACCGTGTGCGCCCAGTGCAGCACCAGCTTGACGCCGATGAAGCCGAGGATGATCGCCAGGCCGTGGTTGAGGTGCCGGAGGCGGCTCAGCACGTTGCGCAGCACGAAGTAGAGCGCGCGCAGGCCGAGCAGGGCGAACGCGTTGGTCGCGAAGACGATGTACGGGTCCTCGGTGACGCCGTAGACGGCCGGGACGGAGTCGACCGCGAAGACGACGTCGGTCATGAACACGGCGACCACGACCAGGGCCAGCGGGGTCAGCGCCCGCCGGCCCTGCTGCAGCACGGTCAGCCGGGCGCCGTGGTATTCGGTGG
>NZ_JBFAZH010000091.1:0-12656 GCF_040681735.1 Actinoplanes sp. NPDC051633
GCCGAAGGGTAGCATTTACGTTAGATAACCCCCTGATATGCTCCGACGCTTTATATAGAAAAGAAGATTCAACTAGGTAAAATCTTAATATAGGTTGAGATGATAAGGTCCGATCGTCTCCTCCCGCTCGGCGTAGCCGTAGCCCGCCGGCATCACCGGGTCGCGCGTCGCGCCGATCTCGGGATACGTGAACGGCGCGGTCACGGCTTGGCCGCCGCGATCACCCGGGTGAGCGAGGCGTGCAGGCGCTGCAGGTCCTCGATCGGCAGGCCCAGCCGCTCGACCACGGCCGGCGGGATCAGCTCGGCCCGTTGCCGCAGCGCCCGGCCTGACGGCGTCAGCGTGATGGCCAGGCTGCGTTCGTCGGCCGTGTCGCGCTCGCGGCGCACGTATCCGACCGACTCGAGGCGCTTGAGCAGCGGCGAGAGCGTACCCGGATCGAGCTGGAGCAGATCGCTCAGCGCGCGCACCGACAGGGGCGCGTGCTGCCACAGCGCGAGCATCACCAGGTATTGCGGATGGGTCAGGCCCATCGGCTCGAGCAGCGGCCGGTAGACCGCGACGACGCTGCGCGCGGCCACCGACAGCGCGAAGCAGACCTGCTGCTCCAGGGCGAGAGGATCGTCACTGACAGTGGCGGGGGAGCGGGTCATTCCGTTAGTCTACCAATAGTTGGTGCACCAATCATTGGTGCGGCAAGCAAGTGGACAGGAGAGTAGCGATGGGCCGGTTGCGGAAGGCGTTGCACGACCAGTTCCACGACTGGTGGTTCCGGTCGTTGATCGGTCCGGCGCAGACGAAAGGCGCGGTGCACGGCGCCGATCACGCCGCTCGCGAGCAGTGGAAGCGGGACCTGGAGAACCGTAAGCGCTACACCCGGGAGCAGCGGGAGCGGCGGCGGTCAGCGCAGCGCTGACGCCACCATCCGGCGCACCTCGTCGAGGGACGGCCGCTCGCCCGGAGGGGCACCGCCGAAGATCAGGTTGGCGCCCCCGACCAGCATCAGCGCCATCGTCGAGACGTCCGCGCCGGGCGCCAACCGGCCCGCCGACCGCTCGGCGGCGAGATAGCCGGCGACCATGTCGGTGGCCTCGGCCAGCAGCGGGATCCCGCCGGGGCGCAGCTCACGGAGCCGGGCGCGCAGGTCGTCGCGAAACGAGATCAGCCCGATGATCGCCACCGCGACCGGGCCGAAGACGTCGTCCACGGCGTCCGCCAGATTCGCCGTCACGGTGCCCGTGCCCGCGGCGGCCAGCAGCGTCGCCGACCGCGACTCGACACCGGCGATGCGGTCCAGCACCAGCGCGATCAGGAACGCGTCGAAGTCGGTGAAGTGCCGGTGCAGCACGCCTTTCGCCACCCCGGCCTCGGTGGTCACCGCCCGGCTGGTCAGCCCCAGCGGCCCCTCGCGCAGCAGCACGCGCTCGGCCGCCTCGAACAGATGCCGCCGCGCGTCCCGGATCGCCACCCCTGTCGGCACGATCGCCCCTTCCGCTAGTGGGCGCGTGCCCATTAGAGTGGGCGCGTGCCCACTCTATTGGAACCTCACGAGCAGCGGCAGATGGCGGAGTCGTTCGGTGTCGACGCCGATCGCTACGACCGGGCCCGGCCGCGATATCCCGCCGCGCTGATCGATCGGATCGTCGCCACCGCTCCCGGCCGCGAGGTGCTCGACGTCGGCGTCGGCACCGGCATCGCCGCCCGCCAGCTCCGCGACGCCGGTTGCCGGGTGCTCGGCGTGGACGTGGACGCGCGGATGGCCGAGGTGGCGAGGCGGCACGGCATCGAGGCCGAGGTGGCGCGCTTCGAGGAGTGGGCGGGCGACGGCCGGTCGTTCGACGCGGTCGTCGCCGGGCAGACCTGGCACTGGATCGACCCGGCCGCGGGCGCGCGGAGGGCGGCGGCGGTGCTGCGCCCGGGTGGCGTCATCGCGGTGTTCTGGAACGCATTCCAGCCCACTACCGAGCTGGCCGAGGCCCTCACCGGCGCGCACCAAGAGGCACTGCCGGATCTGCCGGATCTGCCGGTCAACCCGTGGGCCGCCGCGGCGGGCGACCCCTACGGACAGATCACCGCGAGGGCGGCCGACGGGCTGCGCGGGACCGACGCCTTCACCGGCCCGCAGGAGTGGCGTTTCGAGTGGGACCACGACTACACCCGCGACGAATGGCTGGACGTGGTGCCGACCACCGGCCTCTACACCCGCCTGCCGGCCGAGCCGCTGCAGCGGTTGCTGGACCGGACCGGCGCGGCCATCGACGCCCTCGGCGGCAGATTCACGCTGCACTACACGACGGTCGCGATCGTGGCGAAGAGGATCTAGCCCTGCCGGGCCATGACCATCGCGGCCAGCTCGAGCAGGGCGCCGACCGCCTCGGCCGGATCGGCCGGCGGCAGCGGGAGCGGCGCCGGGTCCTCGCAGCGGTCGAGCAGCAGCTCGACGACGGCGGCCCGGTTGACGACGTCGTCCGCGGTGATCGCACCGGGCAGGATGCGCACCTCGACGGTGTCGCGCACCGGTGTCTCGGCGAAGAGCTGCGTCAGGTTGACGTCGAAGAACTTGGTCAGCTCGGCCTCGGCGGCCGCCGCGCGCAGCCGCTCGAAGGACGGCACACCGTCGGCCGCCTCGACCAGGCCGGGCGGCAGGGGCGCGAGCCGGGTGCACGCCGGATTGGTCTGCAGCACCGCGCGCAGGGGTTCCCGCCAGTACGCGAAGAGCCGCACCACGTTGGCCAGCGTCCGCGGATCGCGGAACGGCGCGCCGTCGACGTGCAGGTGAACGGCGGCCTCGTGGGGGATCGTGAAGCCGAGCTCGCGGGCCGGGGCCAGAAGCTCCTCGAGCCGGGCGTGATGGTCGGCGGCCAGCGGCGGAGTGACGATCTCGCAAGGGCGTTCCCGCTCGGCGCCCTGCGGCGCAGCCAGCGCGATCGACTTGCCGGAGACGTCGGCGAGCTCGTGGATGTCTCCGTGCCGGCGGACCTCGACGCCCCACAGCTCCGCGGGCGTGTCCAGCACGTGGGCGAGATCCGAGGCCGGATCGCAGTGCCGGGCGAGGAGGTTGAGCAACCGGAGATCGTCGGTCAGGACCCGGAACCATCCGCCGGGGGGCGGCGGCATGCGCGGGTCGAGATCGGCCAGCAGGGTGATGTCGTCGACCAGGGTGCAGAGGACGTCGCCGCCGGCGCGGCGCACCTCGAAGCCCTGCGTCAGGTGCAGGAACCGCCCGAGGCCCGGGACCAGGGACGGCTCGCTGTCGTGATGCCACACCGGCCGGACCTCGCCACCGCAGCGGGTGGCCAGCTCCCGGGCGAGACGGCGCCGGCTGAGGCCCTGCGGGGCCAACAGCTCGATCTCGAACCCGGTGCGCCGGTGCAGTGTCGCGGTCACGGCTTGATCGGCAGCTTCTTACCGGCGAGCAGCTTCTTACCGGCCGCTAGCTTGACCCCGTCGTAGTCGTTCGGGTCCATCTTCCAGATCTTCGCGAGCCTCGCCACGTCGTTGCCGTCGTACCCGGCGTTGAAGTACGCGTTCCAGGCCCTGTTCTGCTCCGCCGTGAAGCCGTCGATCTCGATCGGTGCCTGCGGGGCGGGCGCGAACGGCAGCTTCTTGCGCTCCAGCAGCCTCTGGCCGGCCGCGACCTTCGCGTCGCCGGGCTCCTTGATCTTCCAGAGCTTCGCCAGCTTCACCGCGTCGTCCCAGCCGTAGCCCTCGGCGAAGTACCTGTCCAGCGCCTTCTGGTCCGCCGCCGAGATCGGGTCCTCCTCGACGGGGGAGGGCTTCGGATCGGGCAGCGGCGCGATCGGCAGCTTCTGACCGGAGAGCAGGAGCCGCCCGGCCTCGATCTTGATCGTCGCGGGCTGGGTGGCGTCCTTCTTCCAGAGCTTCGCCAGCTGCATCGCCTCGTCGTATCCGTACCCGGCCTTGAAGTACGCCTCGAGGGCCGCCTTTTCGTCGTCCGCCGTCCCGGCCAGGGCGCTCGCGGCCGGCGCCGCGGCGTTGATGGCACCGCCGTTGTCGCCGGCGACGAACTGGGGCAGCTGGATCGCGCCGGCGACCAGCCCGGCGGTCAGCACGGCGCCGCCCGCCGCCTGCAGGCCGATGCGACGCAGGCGGTAGCCCTTGGCGATCTGCTGCACCTTGGCGTAGACGTCGGCGGAGTCGGGGGCCAGGTGTTCGTGTGCCGCGAAGGTTTCTCGCAGCAGCTGGTGGTCACGGTGGTCGGTCACGACTTCTCCTCAGCGGGGATCCTGTGGGGCAGCTCCGACGTGAGCCGGAGGGTCTTCAGCGCCCTCGAGGCATTGCTCCGCACCGTCGCGGGGGAGCAGTGCAGCAGATCGGCGATCGAGTCGTCGTCGAGCTGCTCGTAGTAGCGCAGCACGAGCACCGCCCGCTGCTTGCGGCCGAGCGAACCGAGCCGGCTCCACAGCTCGTCCGCCTCGACCACTGCCTGCGCGTGATCGCCGACCCCGCCGCGGGCGTCGTCGAGGTCGACCAGACGCTCACCCACGGCATGAACGTTGCGCGCCGCCCAGCTCCTGCGCCAGGACAGGTACTCGTTGAGCACCATCCTGCGGACGTACGCCTCAGGAGAGTCCGTGCGCTCGATCCTGCGCCATTTCACCTGCGCTCGGGCGAGCACCTCCTGGACGACGTCTTGTGCCAGGTCGCGGTTGCCCGTGAGGACGATCGCGTACCTGAGCAGACTCTGGAGCCGGGCCATCGCGAATTGCTCGAAGGTCACGCCCCCTATGACACAGCTGAGGCGCAAGTTGTGCACTCGTCCGCGGATCTTTTTCACGGTGCGGCCCGTGACCGCTCAGCTACGACGCCGCGTGAGCTGCACGAGCACGAACACCAGCCCGCCGATCAGCACCAGCAGCAGCGGCACCCCCACCCACAGCAGCGGACCGTTGCTCGCCACCCGCTCGAACGCGGTCTTCTCGCCGTCCGCCGCCCGGGGCTCCGGTGCGGCGGTCGCGGACTGCGATGCCGCCGGGTCCGCGGGCCGGTCACCGAAGGTCTCCGTGGCGCCCGCCCGGTAGCCGGGGGCGGTGGCGACGTCGCCGCTGACCGAGACGTCGATGGTCACCGGCACGGCGAGCGGCGCCTCGTTGAAGTTGTTGTCCGCGGCCAGCACCGCGATGTAGTACCAGCCGGCCTGGCTGACGAAGCTGTTCGCCCCGGAGAGCTCCCGGTTGAGGTAGCGCACCGGCGGGCTCGCGAGGGCCTCCGCGTTCGACGGCATGGCGTCCGCCTTCCCGTCGTACACGTCGCTGGTCCAGGCCTGCTGGTTGCGCGACGGGCTGTACCAGTACGTGCGGACCGACACGAACCCCCGCTCGAGCCGCTGCTCGCCCAGCCGCACCCGGTACGCCAGCCCCTGCCCCCAGTTCAGCTTCACCCGGTAGAACATCATCTCGCCCTCGACCACGGTGTCGGAGTACGCGCCCGGCCCGGGCATCTCGGCCGCGGAGCCGAACGAGCCACCGCCGACCAACGGCCGCGCCGCGCCGGTCGGTGCGGTGAACGCCACCTTCGTGTCGTTGACGCCCTGCGGACCCGGGTCGCCGACCAGCGGCGCCTCGAGACCGAACTGCAGCTCGGTGACCGCGTCGGTGTGTGCGTCGCCGCCGGTCTGCTCGATCTCGACCCGGATCAGCTGCCGGCCGGCCTGCTTGCACGGGTCGTCCTCGCCGCCGCCCTCCTCGACCCCGGGCGCGGCCCAGCGCAGCGCGGCGGTGGTCACCGGCTCGTCGGTGCCGCGCACGTTGGAGTTCCAGCCGGAGCACTCCCGTCCGGCCGTGTCGTAGCGTCCGATCCGGACGGTGAGGACCTCGCGGATGTGTGGCGCGATGTAGGTCGCGGTGGCGTAGAGAGTGTGGCCCGCCGGCACGTCGACGCCGTAGTAGCGGACCTGATCGGGAGCGATCCGATCCTGGTACGCGCCGGGCGTGACCAGCGGTGCACCGTCGGGCTGCGGCGTGCCGGTGATCCGCTTGCCTGCCGCGTCGTAGTTGCGCAACGCGTGCTGGGTCACCCGGTTCAGCGCCCCGGTCAGCGTCCCGGCGTCCGGCGCGTCGGTGTACGTGCCACCGGTCGACTCCGCGACGCAGCTGAGCTGGGTGCGCGCCGTGCCGCCGACGTCGAAGCCGATGGTGTGCACGTGCAGGTCGACGCCGGCCCTGGCGAGCTCCTTGGCGACCTCGCACGGGTCGGGCGGCGCGCAGGTGTCCTCGCCGTCCGAGACCAGCACGATCGAGCGCGGCCCTTCGGCCGGTAGCGCCGCGGCCGCCACCCGCAGCGCCTCGCCGATCGGCGTGTAGCCGCGGGGCCGCACCTCGTCGACCGTCCGGGTCAGCCCGTCGCGGTCCAGGGCGCCGAGCGGCGTGACCACCTTGACGTCCTTGCAGCCGGTCGCCTTCTCGGGACCGGAGTTCCCGGTGCCGGTGCCGTACACGGTCAGCCCGAGCCGGGAGCCGTCCGGCGCCTGCCGGACCAGCGTCCGGACCGCGCCCCTGGCGGCGGCCATCTTGTCGCCGCCGCCGGGCAGCTTCTCCTTCATCGACCCGGAGGCGTCCAGCACCACCATGACCGGTGCCAGCTCCGGCGCCGCCGCCGCGGGCGCCGAGGGAACCGGCAGCACCGTCCCGGCCGCCACCGCGGCGGCCACGATGATCTTGCGCAACATCTCAACTCCTCGTTGAAGCGGTTGCGCCCAACGTAAAAATCAGCGGAGTGAGCTGGGACGACACGCGAATCGGTGGCACGATCCCGGTACTTTCCGCGGTGGCCTGGCACGAAGCGGGGAGTCGGTCCGCGCACGGGTCTCAGGGCGCCGCGGTCGAGTCCCGGACGATCAGCTGGTGGCCGGTCGAGCGCCGCCGCGGCCGGGCCGCCCGGGGCTTGAGCGCCAGGTCGAGGGCCATCCGGCCCATGCCGGTCATCGGCAGCCGGATGGTGGTGAGCGCGGGCGCGAGGTCGGCGGCCACCGACACGTCGTCGAAGCCGACCACGGACATGCGGCCGGGCACGGCGATCCGATGCTCGCGCAGCGCGGACAGCACGCCCATCGCCATCGCGTCGTTGAGCGCGATGATCGCCGTCGTCTCCGGGTGGTCGCGCAGGATCCGCATCGCCGCGGCCCGCCCGCCCTCGCGGATGAAGTCGGTGTGCACCACCGGCAGGTCGGCCAGGGACAGGCCGACCTCGTGCAGGGCGGCCGCCACCCCGGCGAGCCGGTCGGCCACCGTGGTCAGCGCTTCGGTGCCGGCCACCACGGCGATGCGCCGGTGGCCGAGCTCGAGCAGGTGGCCGGCGAGTGCCCGCCCGCCGGCTTCGTTGTCCGGCAGCACGGCGTCCACCCCCAGCGAGTGCCGCCCGATCACCGCGACCCGGCCGCCGGTGCGCTGGTAGGCCGCCAGCTCGTCCTTGGCCTCGGTCTCCAGCCGCGGGTCGCTGTACCCCGATCCGGCCACGATGATGATGCCCACCCGCTGGGCGATCAGGTGCCGGATCTGGCGCAGCTCGTGCACCGGGTCGCGGCCGGAGTGGCAGATCTGCACCAGCAGGCTCTGCTCGTCGGCGAGCTGGATCACGCCACCCGCGATCTCGGAGAAGTACGGGTCGTCGACCTGGTGCACGACCAGGCCGACGGTCGACGTCGCGCCACCGGCGAGCGTGCGGGCGAAGGGGTTGGCCACATATCCCAGCTCGCGGGACACCTGACGGACCCGGTCGGCCACCTCCTCGCTCACGCCGTCGCGCCCGGACAGCGCGCGCGACGCGGTGGCCAGCGAGACGCCCGCCCGCTCGGCGACGTCGACGAGCCGCAACCTCGGACCCGGCTTGGGCATCTTCACGCTCCGGCACATTCACGATGGGCTATTGCCCGGTGAGCAGTCCACAGCATAAGGTACGTAAGCGCTTTCGTAAGCGCTTACGTTGAGGGGGTGTCCGAGGATGTCGAAACCCTTCCTTGCGGTCACGGCGGCCGCATTGCTGCTGCTCGGCGCCTGCTCGGGCGACGGCGGCGAGGCAGATGACAACGCGAGCGAGCCCATCGTCGTCGGCATCTCGCTGCCGCTGACGGGCGACTTCTCCGAGCCCGGCAAGGGAGTGCAGCAGGGCTACCAGGCCTGGGCCAAGATAGTGAACGACAAGGGCGGTCTGCTCGGCCGCCAGGTCGAGCTGAAGATCCTCGACGACCAGTCCAACGCCGACCGGGTCGTCGCCGACTACGAGCAGCTCATCGGCAAGGACCAGGTCGACCTCGTGGTCGGCCCGTTCTCCACGCGTCTGGTGGTGCCCTCGGCCCGGGTGGCGGAGGAGTACGACATGCTCTTCGTCGAGCCGGCCGGCGCCGCCAAGGAGGTCTTCGAGCAGGGCTTCAAGAACCTGTTCTACGCCGCCCCGGCGGTGGCCGGCGACCACTACAACTACCTGGCCGAGCACATCCTGGCGCTGCCCGCCGACAAACGGCCCAAGACGATCGCCGTCGCCGCGATGGACGACCCGTTCGCCCAGGGCACCGCGTACGGGTTGCGGGACAAGCTCAAGGCCGGCGGGCTGACCGTGCTGGTCGACGAGGTGTATCCGCCGAACACGACGGATTTCGGCCAGATCGCGGCGAAGATCGCGGCGTCCAAGGCCGACGTGCTGATCGGCGGCTCGCAGTATCAGGACGGTGTCAACCTCATCGTCGCCCTGCAGCAGCTCAAGTATCAGCCGAAGCTGGCCGCGTTCTCGACCGCGCCGACCGAGCCGGAGTTCGCCAAGGCGATCGGCAACAAGACCCAGGGCGTGCTCTCGCCGACCGGGTACAGCCAGGACGCGCCGTACCCGAGCAACAAGGAGTTCGTCGAGAAGTACACGGCGCAGTTCGGCACCGCGCCCGAGGAGGACCAGGCGAACGCGTACACCACGGGTCAGGTCGTCGAGGCGGCCGTCAAGGCCGCGGGGTGCGCCGAGCAGGGCGCTTGCCAGCAGAAGCTGATCGACTACGTGCGCGCCAACAAGATCGAGACCGTCGTCGGGCCGCTGAGCTGGGATGCCACCGGCAAACCGCAGGGCGCGCACATGATCCAGCAGTGGGTCGGCGGCGAGATCAAGATCGTGCTGCCCGCGGACGCCAAGGAAGCCGAGTTCATCTACCCGAAGCCGGCCTGGTGACCTGATGCCGTCCGGTGCGCTGCTGCTGCAGAGCGTCGTCCTGGGGGTGCTGCTGGGAGGGCTCTACGCCCTCCTGGCGGCGGGCCTGACGCTCTACTTCGGCATCATGCGGGTGGTGATGATCGCCCACTCGGCGTTCCTCATCCTGGCCGCCTACCTGGCCTGGTGGACGCACCGGGAGCTGGGCGTGGACCCGCTGTTGTCGATGCTCGTCACGGTGCCGCTGTTCTTCGGCGCGGGCGTGCTGCTGCAGCGCGGGCTGCTCGCCCGGCTCCGGCCGGTCACCATGACGATGATGTCGGTGCTGCTGACCTTCGCCATCGCGATCCTCATCGAGGGCCTGCTCGGCTATCTGTTCAGCGGCACGCAGCGGCGCATCCAGCTGGGGTACGGCACGGCCAGCTTCGGCCTCTTCGGCGCGCGGATCGCGGTGGTCAAGCTGATCGCCTTCGGGCTGGCCGCGTTCGCCCTCGGCGCGCTGTACCTGCTGCTGAAACGCACCCAGTTCGGCTGGGCGCTGCGCGCCACCATCCAGCATCAGGACGCGGCCCGGCTGGTCGGCATCGACACCGAGCGGATCGCCGGGTACGGCTTCGGGCTCGGCCTGGCCACCGCGGCGATCGGCGGCACCGCGCTGTCGCTGGACACCACCATCTACCCGTCCCTGCACTGGCACTGGGTCGGCCCGCTGATGGCGATCATCGTGGTCGGCGGGCTGGGCAGCGTGCCCGGCGCGGCGGTCGCCGCGCTGCTCCTCGGCCTCGCACAGAGTCTGCTGCAGATCCCGCTCGGGACCACCTGGGCGCAGACGATCTTCTACCTGGCGCTGTTCGCCACCCTCGCGGTCCGGCCGCAGGGATTCTTCGGAGGCCGCCTTGCGCAACGTTTTTAGAGCCGCCCCCCGAGTCGCCGGCCTGCTGGTCTTCGCCGCGGCCCTGCTCGCGTTCCCGTCCCTGGCGCCGAACCCCTACATCCTGTCGGCCGGCATCGTGGTGCTGAACTACGCGGTCCTCGCCACGTCCTGGAACTTCGTGGGCGGCTTCACCGGCTACATCTCGCTCGGGCACGGCGCGCTGGCCGGGCTCGGCGGATACGCCACCGGCCTGCTGGTCACCAAGGCGGGCCTGGAGAGCTTCGTCGCGTTGTTCGTCGCGGCCGTCCTGGTCGGCGCGCTGGCGGTGCCGATCGGGATGGCGGCGTTGCGAGTGCGCGGCGCGTCCTTCGTCATCGTGTCCATCGCGATCGTGCTGATCCTGCTGCTGGTGTTCCAGAGCTGGGCGTCGCTGACCGGCGGCTCCCGCGGGCTGGTCGTGCCGCGGCCGTTCCCGGGGCTGTCCCGCCCCGAGCACCATCGCGCCTTCTGGTTCCTGTTCGCCGCGCTGCTCGCCGCCGCGCTGCTCGGCTGGTGGCTGATCGACCGGTCCCGCTTCGGCCTGGGCCTCAAGGCGATCCGGGAGGACGAGGACAAGGCCGAGGCCCTGGGTACGCCGACCTTCGCGTACAAGCTGATCGTCTTCGTCGTCTCGGCGATCTTCACGGCCCTGGGCGGCGGCCTGTACGCGCTGTGGTTCGGCGACCTCGACCCGGTGTTCCAGTTCTCCATCCTGACCGGGTCGTCGGTGGTGCTGATGGCGTTGCTCGGCGGCGTGCGCAACCTGTTCGGACCGGTGATCGGCGCGTTCGTCGTCGGCACCGCGCTGGAGTATTTCAAGGTCGGCTTCGGCGACACCCAGCTGCACCTGGTCGCCACCGGGCTGTTGCTCGGGCTCGTGGTGCTGTTCATGCCCGACGGTGTGCTGCCCGCGATCGGCGCGCTGATCCGGCGGTTCCGGCCGGACACCACCGCGTCGATCCGCGAGGTGTCCGCCGAGGAGTTGCGGCTGGAATCCACCGGGGGGCGGCGATGACACTCGAGACCGCGGATCTGCGCAAGTCGTTCGGCGGCGTGACCGCTCTGGACGGAGCCACCGTGACGTTCCGGCAGGGCGAGGTCAACGCGCTGATCGGGCCGAACGGCTCGGGCAAGACCACGTTCTTCAACTGCGTCACGGGGATGATCCGGCCGGATTCCGGCGCCGTGCGATACCTCGGCCAGGACATCACCCGCACCGCGCCGCACGCGATCGCCCGCGCCGGCGTCGGCCGCACCTTCCAGCTCTGCCGCGTGTTCCCGCGGATGACCGCGCTGGACAACGTCCTCGCCGCGGTCCGGGCCGGCGGCATCACCACCGCGATGCGGGGCTCCCGGCGCCGGGCGGAGGTCGACCGTGCCCGCGGCTGGCTGACTCGGCTGGGCATCGAGCACCTGTCCGATGTGGAGGCCCGCAACATGTCCTGGGGGCAGCAGAAGCTGCTGGAGCTCGCCGGGGTGCTGAACGCGGGGCCCGACACCGTGTTGCTCGACGAGCCGGCCGGCGGCGTCAACCCGGCGCTGCTCGACCGGATCGGCGCGCTGGTCCGCGAGCTCAACGCCGAGGGCCGGACCTTCGTCATCGTCGAGCACAACATGGAGCTCGTGATGAGCATCAGCGACCACATCGTGGTGTTCGACCGGGGCCGCCCGATCGCCGAGGGCCCGCCGGCGATGATCCGCACCGACGAACGAGTCCTGGGAGCCTATCTTGGGGTCTGACCTGTTCGTCCTCGACGACATCCAGGCCGGCTACGGCCGGGCCGCCCCGGTGCTGCGCGGCTTCAGCGTCAACGTGCCCAGAGGGTCCATCGTGTGCCTGGTCGGCCCGAACGGCGCCGGCAAGTCGACCGTCCTCAAGGTGGCGGCTGGGCTGCTCAAGCCGAGGTCCGGCCGGATACTCATCGACGGGCGCGAGGCGACCGGCTTCGGACCGCAGCGGATGCTCGCCGAGGGCGTCGCGCTGGTGTTGCAGGGGCACAGCGTCTTCCGTGAGATGACCGTGGAGGAGAACGTCCGGCTGGGCGCGTACACGGTCAAGGACAAGGCGAAGATCGCCGAGCGCATCGCGTTCGTCAAAGAGGTCTTCCCGGTGGTCGCCGACCGCTGGGGGGCGCTGGCCGGCCTGCTCTCCGGCGGCCAGCAGAAACAGGTGGAGTTCGCGCGGTCGCTGATGGTCGACCCCGCCGTGGTGCTGCTCGACGAGCCGTCCATGGGGCTCGACCCGAAGGCGACCGGCGCCGTCTTCGAACAGGTCGTGCGGATGCGCGACGCCGGCACGGCGGTGCTGCTCGTGGAGCAGAACGCCCGGCGCGCGCTGGAGACCGCCGACATCGGGTGCGTGCTCGACCTCGGGCGCGTGCACATCTCCGGGCCGGCGTCCGAACTCCTCGCCGACCCGCAACTGGGGGAGCTCTACCTGGGAGGTCGTCCTCATGTTTAAGCTCGTCGCCGTCGCGGTGACCATCCCGCTGATTCTCGGGCCCTCGCCGGCCGCCGCGGCCGCAAACAGCGACATCCACCCGTCCCTGCGCGACGACCTCGTCGCCTTCTACGACTTCGACCATCCCGTGCCCGG
>NZ_JBFAZH010000092.1:0-12559 GCF_040681735.1 Actinoplanes sp. NPDC051633
ATGGCGATGCCGGTGGCGATCGCACTGTCGACGAGATAGGCGAGCAGCCGCGAGCCGAAGTCGGCCAGCGGCTGCCCGCCCGGGCTCATCGGCTGCGGCGGCATCGGGCGGTAGCCCGGCGGAGGCTGCTGATAGGGCGGATACTGCGGGTATCCCTGCGGCGGTGGCTGGTAGGTCACCGGGACAGTGTTACAGGTTGCCGCGCAGCTCCTGCTCCCGCTCGATGGCCTCGAACAGCGCCTTGAAGTTGCCCTTGCCGAATCCGAGCGACCCGTGCCGCTCGATCAGCTCGAAGAACACGGTCGGCCGGTCCTGCACGGGCTTGGTGAAGATCTGCAGCAGGTAGCCGTCCTCGTCCCGGTCGACCAGGATCGAGCGCTTCTTCAGCTCCTCGATCGGCGCCCGCACCTCGCCGATGCGCGCCCGCAGCTCGGGGTCGTCATAGTACGAGTCGGGCGTGTCCAGGAACTCGCAGCCGGCCGCGCGCATGGCGTCGACGCTGGCCAGGATGTCGTTGGTGGCCACCGCGATGTGCTGAGCGCCCGGGCCGCCGTAGAACTCCAGGTATTCGTCGATCTGGGACTTGCGCCGCGACACGGCCGGCTCGTTGAGCGGGAACTTAACCTTGCGGGTGCCGTCCGCGACGACCTTGGACATCAGCGCCGAGTAGTCGGTGGCGATGTCGTCGCCGATGAACTCGGCCATGTTGGTGAAGCCCATGACGCGGCCGTAGAACTCGACCCACTCGTCCATCTTGCCGAGCTCGACGTTGCCGACGACGTGGTCGACGGCCTGGAAGAAGCGCTTGGGCTGCAGGCCGGCCTCGATCGCGGCGGTACGGTCGACGATCGGGCCGCGGGCCACGAAGCCGGGCAGGAACGGGCCGTCGTACTGCGAGCGGTCGACCAGCGTGTGCACGGTGTCGCCGTAGGTCGCGATCGACGCCAGCCGGACCGAGCCGTGCTCGTCCTTGACGTCGTACGGCTCGACGACGCCTCGGGCCCCGGCGGCGACGGCGTGCGCGTACGCCTTGTCGACGTCGGGGACGGTGAGGGCGATGTCGGAGACGCCGTCGCTGTGCTTGGTCACGTGGTCGGCGCCGGGCGCCCCGGCGTGCACCGCGCCGGTGATCACGAACCGCGCCGAGCCGCTGACCAGCACGTACTCGGCGTGGTCGCGGTAGCCGTGCTCGGGGCCGCGATAGGCCACGCAGGTCATCCCGAACGCGGTGGAGTAGTAGTGGGCCGCCTGCTTCGCGTTGCCCACGAGGAACCGCAGGTGGTCGACGCCCTTGACGGGGAAGACGTCGGCGGTCTCGGTCTTGCTTTCCATCGTCTGCGTCATGATGTGAGGCTGATCGCATTCCGCCGGTTGGGCAATAGTTACTCTTTCTGCTGCGCAGTCTGCGCAATTGGTAGAGTGGCTGATCACTATGGCTGTACAACTTGACCAGCTTGACGCTCGGGTCATCGAGCTGCTGCAGGAGCGGGCCGGGGTCCTCGAGATCTCCCGCCGGCTGGGCGTCGCCCGGGGGACGGTGCAGGCCCGGCTGGACAAGCTGATCGCGCGGGGAGCGATCCGCGGCTTCGGTCCGGACGTCGCGCCCGCGTCGATCGGCTTCGGGGTCACGAGCTTCGTGACCCTCGAGATCAGCCAGCGGTACGGGCACACGGCCGTCGCCGAGCATCTCGCGGACATCCCCGAGGTGCTCGAGGCGCACACCATCACCGGCAGCGGCGACGTGCTCTGCCGGGTCGTCGCCCGCTCCAACTCCGACCTGCAGCGGGTGATCGACCGCATCCTCGGCTTCGAGGGGATCCTGCGGGCGGCCACGATCATCGCCCTGGCCGAGATGATCCCGTACCGCGTGCTGCCGCTGGTATCAGAAGCCGCGAAATAGATCGACACGGGCATATCGCATCCTCCCGGGCAACAATGATCGATCTCGTTAGCGTGTGTCGTGGCTTCCGGCGGCACACCGAGGGGATACCTGGCGATCTTCGCCATCGTGACCTTCGTCGTGCTCGCGTTGACCAACGTCTTCAACCCCTGGCCCAAGGTGTGGGGCTGGGTCACGGCGAGCGGCCCGATCGCCGAGGGCTCGTCGCAGTGGCAGGTCAAGCTGAGCGGCTCGCCGGAGAGCGCGGTCATCGCCGGCGACGCGGTGATCGTCGAATACCGCACCCGGGTCGAGTCGTACGGGCTCGGCGCGGGCGTGAAGCTGTGGCAGTCGGATGCGGACTGGGGCTCGGTGGCCGGCCGCGGCAACGATGCCGTGGTGGTCACCGGCAAGCTGCTGACCAAGGGTTACCAGGTGCTCGACCCCGGCAGCGGGGTGGTCCGGCGGTCGGACACCACGGCCACGGCGGTGTGGGCGTACGCGGACGCGATCGTGGACCTGAGCTGCGCCAAGGGTGGCGAGTGCCGGCTCTCGGCCTGGGACCCCAGGGGCGCCCGTCCGCTGTGGACGGTGAGCACCGGCGGCATCGGCTTCGTGCTCGACGCGGCGAACCCCGATCTGCCGGACACCCAGCCGCTGGGCGCGTCGCAAGTGGACGATCAGGTGGCCGGGCGGCCGTACCTGCCGGCACTGCTCGGGCTGCCGGACGACGGCCGGGTGCGGATCGTGGACACCGCGGTCGGGCGGGTCGTGCAGACCGTGACGCCCAAGCTGGAGGAACGCGTCTCCGTGGTCGGCGGGCGGGTGCTCACCGTGACGGGCAAGGCCGGCGACGGCACCTGCTACTACAGCGTGGTGGCCACCGATCCGCCGGACGGGGTGGTGTGGCGGCGGGACGGGCTCAACCTGCGTACCGCGGACAACGGCTCCTCCTGCAAGCAGGAGCGCGACCCGGCCGGCGGCGACGACGTGGTGCTCGGGGTGGATCCGGTCGGCCGCGAGGAGCTGATCGCCGCGCACGACGGGCGCCGCCTCTGGTACGGCGAAAAGGACCAGGACGTGGTGGCGGTCAGCGACGGGTACGCGATCGTCCGCAGCGCCGACCAGCGGACCTTCAGTGGGAGGTCGTTCTCCCGCGGCGGCGTGACGTGGCGGCGCGGAGTCAACGACGGGGCGTCCGCGGCGCTCACCCCGTACGCGGCGGTGGTGGCGAACACGTCACCGCGGCGGATCCTGGCGTTGTCGCCTGCCAGCGGGCAGGTGCTGGTGGAGACGCGTACCGAAGCCAAGGTCTTCGCCTGCGGGCCGGACGGCTTGATCGCCGTGGACGGGCGGGACATGGCTTACCTTCCGTATCGGTGACCGGAAACCGGTACCGGGAAGTGACCTAGCGGTTTTCACCTTGCGGATCGGCCGGATTAGGCTTGCCGCTCATGACCGCACCGACCCCGTTCTCCTACGCGCCGCTGCTGCCGCTCGGTGACGACGCATGCGAGTACCGCCTGATCAGTGACGAGGGCGTGGACGTGGTCGAGGGTCCGGGCGGACGCCGCTTCCTGACGGTCGAGCCGAGCGTGCTCACCACGCTGACCGCCGAGGCCATGCACGACATCGCGCACTTCCTGCGGCCGGCCCACCTGGCGCAGCTCCGCGCGATCATCGACGACCCCAAGGCCTCGCCGAACGACCGCTTCGTGGCGCTCGATCTGCTGCGCAACGCGAACATCGCGGCCGGCGGTGTGCTGCCGATGTGCCAGGACACCGGCACGGCGATCGTGCTCGGCAAGCGCGGCCGGCACGTGCTCACCGACGGCACCGACGAGCAGGCCATCGCGGACGGCGTGTACCAGGCGTACACCCGGTTGAATCTGCGGTATTCGCAGCTGGCGCCGCTGACCATGTGGGACGAGAAGAACACCGGCACCAACCTGCCGGCGCAGATCGAGCTGTACGCCGAGGACCCCGGCGGGCAGCCGGACGCGTACAAGTTCCTCTTCATGGCCAAGGGCGGCGGCTCGGCCAACAAGTCCTACCTCTACCAGGAGACGAAGGCGCTGCTGAACCCGGCGCGGATGATGGAGTTCCTGGACGAGAAACTGCGGCTGATCGGCACCGCCGCCTGCCCGCCCTACCACCTGGCGGTGGTGATCGGCGGCACCAGCGCCGAGCACGCGCTCAAGACGGCGAAGCTGGCCAGCGCGAAGTATCTGGACAACCTGCCGCGGCAGGGCTCGATGGCGGCGCACGGCTTCCGCGACGTCGAGCTGGAGGCGGCGGTGCTCGAGCTGACCCGCGACTTCGGCATCGGCGCGCAGTTCGGCGGGCGGTACTTCTGCCACGACGTACGCGTGATCCGCCTGCCCCGGCACGGCGCATCCTGCCCGGTGGCCATCGCGGTGTCCTGCTCGGCCGACCGGCAGGCGGTCGCGAAGATCACGCCGTCCGGCGTCTGGCTGGAACGGCTCGAGCCGGACCCGGCGCGCTTCCTGCCGGACGTCGACCTGGGCAGCGAAGAGGTCGTCAAGGTCGACCTCAACCAGCCGATGGACCAGATCCGGACGCTGCTGTCGAAGTACCCGGTGCAGACCCGGCTGTCGCTGAGCGGCCCGTTGGTGGTGGCCCGGGACATCGCCCACGCCAAGATCGCCGAGCGGCTGGACGCGGGCGAGCCGATGCCGTCGTACCTACGGGACCACGCGGTCTACTACGCGGGTCCGGCGAAGACGCCGGAGGGCTACGCGTCGGGCTCGTTCGGACCCACGACGGCGGGCCGGATGGACTCCTACGTGGAGAGGTTCCAGGCGGCGGGCGGTTCGCTGGTGATGCTGGCGAAGGGCAACCGCTCCACCCAGGTGACCAGGGCCTGCCAGACGCACGGCGGCTTCTATCTGGGCTCGATCGGCGGCCCGGCGGCGCGCCTGGCCCAGGACTGCATCCGCCACGTCGAGGTCCTGGAATACCCGGAGCTGGGCATGGAGGCGGTCTGGCGGATCGAGGTGGAGGACTTCCCGGCCTTCATCGTCGTGGACGACAAGGGCAACGACTTCTTCGCCGAGGTCACCAAGCCGGTCCTGAGCATCGGTCGCCGCTAGACCGCCGGCCGGCGGTCACCACCAGTAGTTGTCCTGGGCCGTGTAGGGGTCCTCGAGCTCGGCCGTCTCGCCGGCGGTGAGCTCGAGGTCGAGCGCGGCGACGGCGTCCTGCAGGTGTTTCGGCCTGGTGGCGCCGACGATCGGGCTGGCGACGACGGGCTTGGACAGCACCCAGGCCAGGGCGACCTGCGCCATCGGCACACCCCGGGTCTGGGCGACCCGCTGGATCGCCTCGACCACCGGCTTGTCCACCTCCCGGTCGAACGCCCGCGCGACGTTGTCGGATGCCGACCGGGCGGTCTGCTCGCCCCACGGCCGGGCGGCGCGGCCCTTGGCCAGCGGCGAGTACGGGGTGAGCCCGACGCCCTGATCGAGGCACATCGGGATCATGTCGCGCTCCTCCTCGCGTTTGAGCACGTTGTACTGGTCCTCCATGGCCGAGAAGGTGGTCCAGCCGTGCACCACCGCGGCGTGCTGCATCTTCGCGAACTGCCACGCCCACATCGACGAGGCGCCGAGGTAGCGCACCTTGCCCGCCCGGACCAGATCGTGCAGGGCCGCCATGGTCTCCTCGACCGGCGTCTGGTCGTCGAAGCGGTGGATGTAGTAGACGTCGATGTAGTCGGTGCCGAGCCGGCGCAGCGACTCGTCGATCTGCTCGAGAACGGCCTTGCGGGACAGGCCGCTGCCACCGGGCCCGTCGTGCATCTTCCCGCTGACCTTCGTGGCCAGCACGATGTCCTCGCGCCGGGAAAATCGGGTGATCGCGCGCCCGACGAACTCCTCGGACGTGCCGCTCTGATACACGTTGGCGGTGTCCCAGAACGTGACGCCGAGCTCGACGGCCTGCCGGAAGAGCGGGGCGGCGGCGTCCTCGTCCAGCGTCCACTGATGCATGCCCGCGGTCGCGACGCCGTAGCTCATGCAGCCCAGCGCTATCCGGCTCACCCTCAGCCCGGTGCGGCCCAGTCGTGTGTACTTCACGAGTTCACTTCGCCTTCGTCCGGGGCTCGGGTCTCGAGCCTAGACCGCCCGCGGTACGCGGGAAGGCGGTGCGATTCAGCAGGACCAACACGCCGGAGAAGGCGACCATCACCGCTCCGATAAGCGGCAGTGCGGCCAGCCGGCCCGCGCTGAACAACCGCTCGCCCACCAGCGCTCCGGCGCCGATGCCGACCTGGAAGGCGACCACGTAGACCGCCGACGCCGCGTCCCTGGCCTCCGGCGCCACGCGCAGCACCGCCGCCTGCAGACAGACCGGGCTGGCCGTGAACGCTCCGCCCCACAGCAGCGCCGCAGCGACCGTCGGCACCACGCCCCACACCGGGATCAGCGCGAGCAGCGAAACCGTCAGCGCGCCGATCAGGGTCAGCAGGAGCGGGCCCGGCCGGCGGTCCACGAAGCGGCCGGCCGCCCAGTTGCCGATCAGGCCGAAGGCGCCGTAGCCGAGCAGCAGCGCGCTCAGGCCGGTGCCGGTCAGGCCTCCGTCGCGGCGGACCAGGGGCGCGATGTACGTGTACGCCGCGAAGTGCCCCACCACGAGCACCACCGTGATCAGGCAGACCGCCGCCACGGGCCTGGACCGCAGGATCGCCACCGAAGCATGCAGGCGCGTGCGGAGGCTCGTACCCAGATCCTTCGGCAGCGCCGGCATCGCCGGCAGCACCCGCAGCAGCACCAGCACGCAGACCACGCCCAGCCCGCCCAGCACCGCCACCGCGGCGCGCCAGCCCAGCCACTGCCCGAGCGCCGTGCCCAGCGGAACGCCGAGCACGATCGCCAGCGAGTTGCCCGCGAAGACCATCGCCGTCGCGCGACCGGCCATCGAGGGTGGCGCCAGCCGGGCGGCGACCGGCGCGATCGCCGACCAGAACACGCCGTGCGCCACCGCGCAGATCAGCCGGGCCAGCACCAGCACGGCGAAGCTCGGCGCCAGCGCCGCGCAGACCTGCGACACCGCGAAGATCGCGACGGTCACGGCGATCAGCCGGTGCCGCGGAATCCGCATGGTGATCGCGGTCAGCGGGATGGTGGTCACCCCGGCAACGACGGCGTAGCTGGTCAGCAGCAGGCCGACGGCCGACTCGCTGACGTGCAGCCCGGATGAGATCTCCGGGAGCAGCCCGACCGGCAGGGTCTCGGCGGTGACGTAGACGAAGGCCGACGCCCCGAGTGCCGCGAGGGCCAGCCGATGCATCAGCGCAGCCTATGGGCCGAGTGAAACGATCACCACGGGCTCCGGCGAGAAGGGAGAGCCGTCACTCTTGAGCCGCTCGACGGCGAGGAAGTTCCCGGCGAGCTGCCAGCCGCCCGGCTTCCAGTCGAGGCTGCTCTCCTGCGTCGTCTTCAGCGGGAAGTCGGCGGTCACCACGCCGGACGCCGAGCGGATCACCAGATGCCGGTCGGCGGTGATCTCGAAGGGTCCGGTGATCGGGCCGGTGGCTCCGGCCGACCGCAACGGCACCTCGCCGCTCGGGCGGTCCCACAGCTTCGCGCCGGTGGCGGCCGCGAAGGCGCTGACCCGGCCCCGGGACGAGACCAGGACCGCGCCGGCGGTCGCGGAGAACCCCGGTGGCGACCACACCGCCGTCCGCGCGTCGATGAATCCGCCGGCCGGCGGCCCGGACGCCCGCCAGAGCGCACGGCCGGTCAGCCCGTCGATGGCCACCAGTTGCCCGTCCGACCAGCGCGAGACCACCGTGGCGCCGGCCGCCACGACGCCGCTGACCTGGGCCGGCCACCGCCGGAACGACCACGACGGCGTGTACATCGTCTTGAGCGAGATCGGCCCGTCGGCACGGACCTGCCGTTTGCTCGCGAAGACCCGCAGCCGCCCGTCCACGAGCAGGGGCGGCGAGGCGGTGCGACCGGTGACGCCGGCGGCCGGCCTGTCCCCGGGCGGGACCGCGCCGGGCGACAGCAGGTCCGTCGGCCGGAGCACTCGCCAGCCGATCAGGCCGGTGGCGACGACGAGCACCAGCGCCAGCAGAAGGCGACGCACTACGCGGCAGCCGCCAGGTCGTCGAGATCCCGACGCAGGGCGCCCTCGACCGTACGCGCGGCCAGCCCCCCGAACACCATCGCCAGGAAGCGACCGGCCGGGGCGGTGGGCGTGCCGTCCTGAACCACGGTGACCATGGTGCCACCGCGGTGCCGGCCCTCGGTCACCGGCACGAAGGTGTACGCCATCCGGTACTCCGCACCGATCCCGGGCGACTCGACCACGAACTCGGCCGGCGCGACGCACTCGGCCACCCGGAACTCCTCGGTGATCTCGGCGTCGTCCGGCATCGTGCGCGTCTCCCGCCAGACCGTGCCCTGCCCGAACGGACCGTCGGTCAGCAACTGCACCTCGGTGACCGTGGACAGCCACTCGCAGCGGCGGGGCAGGTCGGTGAACACCCGCCAGACGTCCTCGACCGGAGCCTCCACCAGGCGGGTGACCACGACAGTCGACATGTCAGCATCCTATTCATATCCCGCGCTGACGAGACCGAGTCGGATCAGTTCGGTCAGCGGGTCCAGCACGGCCACCGCGCCGTACCCGACCCACAGCGGCCGGGCCTGGTCGCGCCGCGCCCGGGCCGGCTCGACCAGGGGCACCGGGTGCGTCGCGGCCAGCGCCTCGGCGACCTCCGCCACCTCGTTGCCGTCGTCGGCCAGCAGCGACGCGACCAGCACGTTGAGGAAGCCGTGATGGGTGAAGCCGGTCTCCGGGTCGGTGTGCCGCAGCGCGTGCCGGATGCCGGGGGCCAGCTTGAACGGCAGGTCGCGGTCGCGGCACGCGCAGATCACCGCGGCCAGCTCGACCGGAGTCGGGAAGAGCTCGGCGGCCAGCCCGCCGACCCGGAATTTCGGCGCGAGCCGGAAGCCGTCCGCGCGCGCCGCGGCGACCGCGTCGAGGGCGGCCAGCAGGCCCCAGCTCAGCGGGATCTCGGCGTACACGTCGAGGTCTTTGTCATTGAGCGCGAATCGGCGCAGATCGGCCAGCCCGGGCTGCGGATCCTCGCCGCGCCGGGCGACCGCCGCCTCGACCTGGCACACCCGCGCACCGCTGTGCCGGAGCTTGGCCACCGCCGCGGGCAGGCCGCCGATCGGCATGTCGTTGATCACGCCGACCGGGAGGCCGGGCGGGTCACAGGCGAAATCCAGCAGCGACGAGGGCACGAGGAACGTGTTCAACAGCCCGGCGTACCAGGCCTGCTGGTGCTCGCGGAACGCGGTCGTGGCGGCGGAGACCGTGATGATGCCCGGCGGCAGCAGGGATGCGTCATCGACGATCCCGGCGAACAGCGGTGGCACCATCGTTGACACGAAACCGAACCTAATAGACGCTGCGAGAAGTGGACAACAGCGTCCGCTATGTCGGAATTCCGGTCGGGTGAAGGTGGCGACGATGCCGTACTACCGAAGCGTCGGGGACGTGCCGAGGAAGCGTCACACGCAGTTCCGTCGGCCGGACGGCCGGCTGTACGCCGAAGAACTGATGGGCCAGGAGGGCTTTTCTGCCGATTCGTCGTTGCTGTACCACCGCAACGCGCCGACCGCGATCTCGGCCGCCGAGCCGTTCGACCCGCCCGAGACCAGGCAGACGCCGAACCGTCCGCTCAAGCCGCGGCACCTGCGCACGCACAAGCTGGACGACGGCCCGGCGGACGCGGTGCTCGGCCGGCAGACCCTGCTGGCCAACAACGACGTGCGCATCGGGTACGTGGTGGCCGACCGCCCGTCGCCGTTGTACCGCAACGCGATCGGCGACGAGTGCCTCTACTTCGAGTCCGGCTCGGCGACCATCGAGACCACGTTCGGCGTGCTCGAGGTGCTGGGCGGCGACTACGTGATCATCCCGACGTCCGTGGTGCACCGGATCATCCCGGACGAGAAGGTGCGCATCCTGACCATCGAGGCGACCGGCCACATCGGCCCGCCCAAGCGCTACCTGTCGGTCCGCGGCCAGTTCCTCGAACACTCGCCCTACTGCGAGCGCGACATCCGCGGCCCCGAGGACCCGCTGCTGGTCGAGGGCACCGACGTCGAGGTGCTGGTGCGGGCCCGCGGTGGCTGGACCAAGCACGTGTACGCCCAGCACCCCTTCGACGTGGTCGGCTGGGACGGCTGCCAGTACCCGTGGGCGTTCTCGATCCACGACTTCGAGCCGATCACCGGCCGCGTCCACCAGCCGCCGCCGGTGCACCAGACGTTCCAGGGCCCCAACTTCGTGATCTGCTCGTTCGTGCCGCGCAAGGTCGACTACCACCCGCTGGCAATCCCCGTGCCGTACAACCACCACAACGTCGACTCCGACGAGATGATGTTCTACACCGGCGGCAACTACGAGGCGCGCCGCGGCTCCGGCATCGAGCAGGGGTCGATCTCGCTGCACCCGTCGGGGTTCACCCACGGGCCGCAGCCGGGCGCGGTCGAGCGGGCGTTGGGTGCCGAGTTCTTCGACGAACTCGCCGTCATGGTCGACACCTTCCGCCCGCTCGATCTCTGCGACGCCGGCCTAGCGGTGGAGGACACCGGTTACGCCTGGACCTGGAACCGTTAGGGGATGCGGAACTCTTCGCCGTAGACGTGGAACACCAGCGGGGTGTTCAGGTCGAGGTTGCCGTTGCGGAGGAAAACGCGCTGCGCGGTGTCCACCCGGGACGTGTCCTCGTGCGCTTCCTCCTTCTTCATCTCGACGACCCGCGCGTCCAGGAAGGCGTTGAGGTACGCGGTCTCGTCTCCGCCCTGCGACGGCGGCCGGGCCACCCGCAGCGCGGCGTTGCGGATCGAGCGCATCCCGCTGTAGCCGTGCATCACCGCGGCGTCGTAGTACGCGAACTGGCCCAGCGCGCGGAGGCCGTCGTTCTTGGCGTCGCGGACCGAGGGGTTGAAGTAGACCCGGTCGCGCTCGGACTCCTGAGCGTTCTGGAACACGGTGTCGTTCGCGGCCGTCACCCAGTCGCGGGTGTAGTTCGGGTCGAGACCCTCGTGCGAGTCGGTCCCGTCGACCCGGCGCAGCGCCGGCAGATACTTGGCCAGCACGTTGCCCGGCTTGGCCGCGGTGTACGCCTCGACCAGCTCGAGCATGTCACCGGTGCCGGAGCAGAAGCCGATGATCCCGGCCGTGTAGCCGCGCCCGTCTCCGATGTCCTCGATGTACTTGAACTGAGCCCGCCAGTTCAGCGACGAGTTCTCCGCCGTGCTGACGATCTGCATCGCGACGTCCTTCTTCGCCGGGTTGTCGAGCGGCGTGCCGGCGGCCGGCGGCGGGTCGGTGGGCGGCGTGGTCCCGCCGCCCGGCAAGGTCCATCGCTGGTTCGCGCCGCCGTTGCAGGTCCAGATCTGCAGCCGGGTGCCGTCGGCGCTGTTGCTGTTGGGCACGTCTAGGCACTTACCGGAGTTGGGGTTGCGCAACCCGCCGTTGTCGGCGATCCACTTCTGCGCGGCGGAGTCGTTGCAGTCCCAGAGCTGGACCTTGAGGCCGTCGGTGCGACCCGCGGACGGAACGTCGAGGCACTTGCCGAGCGCTCGGAGGTCGTTGCCGACGGTCCAGATCTGGGCGTTGGTCTGGTTGCAGGTGTAGAGCTGGACGGCTGTGCCGTTGGCACTGTTCGCGGCGTTGACGTCGACGCACTTGCCGGCGAGGCCGACGACCGGCCCGGCAGCGGCGGCCTCCGCCTGCAGGACGCCGAAGACGACCGCAGCCGAGCTGAGAAGCAATCCTGCGCTGACCGCGAACACGGTCCTGGGGATGGACATGATGCTCCTGCTGGATGTGTGGGGGTGTTTCGTTCCGGCAGGTCACGCTAGGACAGTTAAACTAATTAATCAATTGGTGAGCGTCGATAAGGCGGTCCGTGCAGCATCGCTTGACACCGATGCCGCGCCCGCCTACGTTCCGTGACAAACCATCTGAGGAGGCCGGTTGTCGCGCCCTGCGGGTTCGTCGAAGCTGCTCCGCGTCATGAACGAGAGCGCCGCCTTCGCCCACCTGCTGGACCCCGGCCACCTCACCCGCGCCGACCTGCGCCGGCTGACCGCGCTCTCGACGCCGACGATCTCCGAGGTGCTGCGCCGCCTGACCGTCGCCGGCCTGATCTCGGTGGTGGGCTACAACAGCGGCCGGCCCGGCCCGAACGCCGAGATCTACTCCGCCAAACCGGATGCCGCCTGGACCGCCGCGATCTCGGTGCGCGACATCGGCGCCAGCCACGCGCCGTCACTGGCCGCATCGGTGTCCGACCTGACCGGCGCGGTCCGCGCCCGGGTCGAGGCCCGCGTCGACTTCCTGCACACCGACCCGGTCGACGCGATCGCCGACGTGGTCGCCCGGCTGCGCGCCGAGACTGGCGCACCCGCCGACCGGATCCGCCAGGTCCAGCTCGGGGTGGCCGGCTCGTACGACGCCAGGTCGGAGATCATCCACCACGTGGAGGTGCCGGGCTTCGGGCGTACCGGCCTGGTGCCGGAGATCGCCGCCCGCCTGGGCACCCGGGTCGACGTCGACAACGACGTGAACCTCGCGGCGGTCGCCGAACCCCGCCGCCGCGTGGGGCCGGAGGCCGACGGAATCGCC